>JBGPAO010000124.1:0-9165 GCA_041480755.1 Bacteroidia bacterium | reverse complement strand
GCCCCAGATATTAAAACTGGCAGACTGTGATTATTTTTACTTCCATCGCTGCAAGCCCTTTCTAGGAACTTTCTGGTGGATAGGTTCCGATTCATCAAAAGTCCTTTGTTATGCCAATGATACTTATAACGGGGATATAACAGATGATCTGAAAAACGAAATTGAGAGATTTTCGCCCGATAAGCGCAGAATTCTTCAGATTACTGGTATAGGGGATCATGGCGGAGGACCAACCCGTGCAAATATCGAAAAAGTACATCAGCTTGATAAAATTCCCGGATATCCATCGGTCAAATTCTCAACGGCAGGTGATTTCTTCAAAAAGGCATCTGAAGAAATGGACGGGCGTCCCACGCACAGTGGAGAAATGCAGTTTATTTTCGAAGGCTGCTATACAACTGTTGCAGATATAAAAGCAGGCAACAGGAATAACGAAAATATGATTTTTGCCGGTGAGTTTTTAAATACCCTCCGCTGGCTGAATGATGATAAATATCCTGCTGAATCTTTCCGTGACCTTTGGACAACTGTCACATTTAACGAGTTCCATGATATACTTCCCGGATCAGCTATCAATGAAGCGAACAGGGAAGCTGTTGCCCGGCATTTGGAAGTGCTCCGGAAAGCTACAGAACTAAGGAACAATGCATTCCGCAGAATGGCAGACGAAGTAAAATTCAGGACCGGGATCGGACAACCGTTGGTTGCCTTTAACTTTCAGCCGGTAAACCGCAAAGCAATCATTGAGGCAAACGTTTATACAAACCTGGAACCTGCAACAGCAAAGATTGCAGGGTGGGGAGATTATTATGGTTCAAAATACATCATTCCGGTTGATAAAGGCCAGGAAAACGTTGCATCTATACTTGTCGCGGATGCTTCCGGCAAAACATATCCGGCACAGATCATTTGGGGGAAGTCTACCCCTCCCGGATATACTCTTAAAGTTCAGTTTATTGCAGATAACATGCCTGCAGGAGGATATAAAACATTTTATGTGGATGTAAGTAAACCCGGTGAAAATAACCATCCGATACCTTTCAATAATAACACATTTGAAACTGATTTTTTCACTATCAGGGTTGATATGAAAACAGGCTGTATTATAAGCCTGTATGATAAACGTTCAGGTAAAGAATTTGTCAGGGATGGTGGTCAGTTAAACAGGCTAAGGATATATCTCGAAGATAAAAAAGGTGCAATGAAATCATGGACCATAAACAAGATAGTAAGGCAGGAAGATGTATCTGAAACAGAAAGTGTGAGGGTTGTCGAGAACGGGCCTGTAAGAGCCTGCATTGAGACTGTTATGACATGGGGCAAATCAAGGTTTATTGCGCGAACTTATATTTACCGTTCCTATCCGCGAATAGACTATGACCTTGAAGTTCACTGGCTCGAGACCGGGAATGATTCGACGGATTCCCCTATGCTGAGAGCGGTATTCCCGATTGCAATTGACAATTCAAAATTCTATTCACAGGTTCCGTTTGATGTTGTGGAAAGGCCTGTTGATGGTATGATAAATGGCAAACGTGCGCCCTCCTGGCTTATGCATGCTGACGCCTATGGGATTGAAGCTGAGAATATTGACGGGCAGGAGATCCCTGCACAGAAATGGGTGGATGTGACTGACGGAAAGGTGGGTATTGCCCTCCTGAACAAGACCAAATACGGCCATTCTTACAGCCATGGTAATCTCAGGTTAACGCTTTTAAGATCTGCAGGCGAACCGGACATATACCCCAACCTTGGCAAATTCAATATCAGCTATTCACTTTTCCCGCATACCGGTGACTGGCAAAACGGGAGAGTAATGAGTGAAGGTGAAGATTTCAATATCCCGGTTTATGCCTCTGAGCCGCCTTCGCTTGCACTTGTAAAGGAACATTCGACACGTCCTGAAGAAGATTCATTCTTTTCCATTGATACACCAGGAGTAATACTTTCAGGAATGAAGCAATCCGAGGATGGCAGCGAATTGGTTGTCCGGCTGGTAGAAATTTTTGGCCAGGAAGCCAATGTCAATCTGAAAATACCGGTACAGGCTGGTGCAGTCCGCAGGCTGAACCTGGTTGAAATGCCTCTTGAAAATTCGATAGATCCGGTTTTTAATGGTAGAACGATCCAGGTTAAAATAAAACCTCATGAAATCTTAACTCTCGGGATAATACCAATATAGTGCAAACATCCCGGACTTTATGTCTGTTAACCCAGACTATTAAAAACAAATCCTTAAACAATCATGAAAAAGAATATTGCCCTATTTAGTGCGATATTTGTGTTCAACTCATATGCGCATTCACAAAATATCGAAAAGCATGCTCCCCAGGGATTCGACACTCCCAGGACCGGTAATGCACAGGGAAAAATTGATACTATCAGCTATGCTTCAAAAACTGTCGGCACAAAACGCAAAGCTTTGATCTATACACCGCCGGATTACTCAAAGAATAAGCAATATCCTGTTTTATATCTTTTGCATGGTATTGGTGGCGATGAAAAGGAATGGCTTAAAGGAGGCCAGCCCCAGGTTATTCTGGATAATCTTTATGCCGATAACAAAATTGAGCCGATGATTGTGATAATGCCGAATGGCAGGGCAATGAAAGACGACCGTGCAACAGGGAATATCATGGCACCAGATAAGGTGGAGGCTTTTGCTACTTTCGAGAAAGATCTGCTTAAGGATCTTATTCCATACGTTGAAAAAAAATATTCAATAATAAAAGACCGTGAACACCGAGCTATTGCAGGTCTCTCGATGGGTGGAGGGCAATCCTTGAATTTCGGGCTGGGCAACCTCGACCAGTTTGCCTGGATAGGTGGATTCTCTTCAGCTCCTAATACCAAACCTCCTGAACAATTAGTGCCGAATCCGGAAGAGGCGAGAAAGAAACTGAAGCTGTTATGGATTTCCTGCGGTGATGATGACGGCCTGATTACATTCAGCCAGCGCACCCACGATTATCTGAGTGCAAACAATGTCCCTCATATTTATTATATCGAACCAGGGGGACATGATTTTAAGGTCTGGAAGAATTCCCTGTACATGTTTTCGCAACTTTTGTTTAAATAGACAAAAAAACACTATGACACAACATATTGATAAATTAAAAGTAATAATCATGAAAAACCTTGGAAAAATAATTTATTGTATGTTTTTGTCCGGATTGGTATCCGGGAATCTTCTTTCACAGGAATCTGCTGTGATTAAGATTGATCCTGACCGTAAAATAGGAGCTATTGATCCGAACATCTATGGTGCTTTTGTTGAGCCTATACATACTGTTGTATATGGCAGTATATATGATCCTTCTTCTCCTCTTGCTGATGAAAACGGCTTCAGAAAAGATTTTATTCAGCTTATCAGTGAGCTCAAAATACCTGTTGTCAGATGGCCGGGTGGAAATTATGTGTCAGGATATAACTGGGAGGATGGAATTGGTCCAAAGGAACAACGCCCGGCGAGGTTGGACCTTGCGTGGAATCAGGTTGAAAGTAACCAGATGGGAACTGATGAGTATGTAAAACTCTGCAGCCTTATCGGAGCCGAAAATTTTATTTGCATAAATGGTGGAACAGGTACTCTTGATCAGGCAAGACACTGGGTGGAATATTGCAATATTGAAAAAGGAACCTACTATTCAGACCTCAGAAGGAAGTTTGGTAATGAAAATCCATTTAAAGTCATATACTGGGCTCTTGGAAACGAAATCGACGGACCATGGCAGATGGGACAGAAAAGCGCCGAAGACTATTGCAAGTTTGCCCTGGAGGCGGCCAAACTGATGCAACTGGTTGACAGGAATATTAAACTTGTTGCTTCAGGTGCTTCAAATTATACACCGGATAATAGCTGGATCGACTGGAACGATTATGTATTACAACAGATGGCAGGAAAGATCGATTATCTTTCTGTTCACAGATATGCTATACAGGCATTATCAGGTGACCGGAGCTTCTCCGACATGATGTCGTTAGGGCTTGAAGTTGATAAAAAGATTGATATGGTAAAAGCTCAGATTGAGAAGACGATGCAGAAATCAGGATCAAAAAGACCAGTTTATATTTCATTTGATGAATACTCAGGTGGCGGTGATAACCTCACAGGATCATTAGTGCTGGCTCAGCATCTGAACTCATTTATAAGGCATGCCGATATAGTCAAGATGGCTAATATTACCATGTTGTCAAGTCTTGTGGGTAATTCCCCTGATGGTGATTTCAGGAATGCATTATTCCAGTCATTCTATTTATACTCCAATAAATGCCATGGTACCTCACTCGATGTTTATACCAGCTGCGAAAAGTATAATAACAAGTTATTTAATGATATACCATATCTTGACGTCACTGCTGTTTTAAATGAATCAACCAGGATGTTGATAGTAAATGTCGTCAACAGGCATGAGACAAATGCCATTCCTGCGGATATAGTTTTGCAAGCAGGTAATTTTACAGGGATTGCAACAGTTAACGAGGTAAATGGACAATCATTAACTGCGAGAAATTCCAGGACTGAAGAGGCTGTAAGTATAAGCACCAGGGAGGTGAAATTAAAGGGTAATACCATTAACTACAGTTTTCCAGCGCATTCATTAACACTGCTTGAGATTCCCATTAAATAATTTTAAATCTGTATAAAAAAGCTTCCATGAAAAACTGCAAAACATTCCTGCTTTTTCTTTACGCACAAACAATATTGCTATATAATGCTTTTGCACAAAACCCAATTATCCGGGACCAATTTTCTGCCGATCCTTCTGCAAGGGTTTTTAATGGCATGGTGTATTTATATCCATCTCATGACATTCTTGCACGTGAGGGTAGAGGCCGTCCGGGCTGGTTTTGTATGGAAGACTACCATGTATTCTCATCTTCAAACCTGACCGACTGGACTGATCATGGTGTTATTGTAAATCAGAATAAAGTAAACTGGGTTGATTCTAGCACATTCAGTATGTGGGCTCCCGATTGCATTGCCAGAAATGGAAAGTATTATTTCTATTTCCCTGGGAATGTCAAAGCCAGCTCTGGCAGGGGTTTTGGAATCGGGGTTGCAGTTGCAGACAATCCCGCCGGGCCATATACCCCCCAACCCGAACCAATTATAAATGTTCGTGGTATCGATCCCTGCCCTTTTATCGATAAAGACGGCCAGGCGTATATATACTATTCACTGAACAAAGTCTTCGCAGCTAAACTAAAAGATAACATGCTGGAACTTGCTTCTGAACCAGAGGTCATTGGAGATCTGCCTACGAAAGGGCTAATTGAAGGACCTTACCTGTTCGAAAGGAACGGCATTTATTATATGACATATCCGCATGTTCAGAACAAGATCGAAAGGCTTGAATATGCAATTAGTGATAACCCGATGGGACCGTTTAAAGTTACAGGAATTATAATGGACGAATTGCCGATGGGCTGCTGGACAAACCACCAATCGATTATTGAATTCAATAATCAATGGTACCTGTTCTATCATGATAATGACCTGTCGCCAAAATTTGACAAGAACAGATCGGTCAGGATTGACAGCCTCTTCTTTAATGAGGATGGCACCATTCAGAAAGTAACACCTACCTTTCGTGGTGTTGGGGTAACCAGTGCCTTGAAAAATATCGAAATCGACCGGTATAGTCACAAAAGCGAAACAGGTGCGTCTGTTGCTTTTCTTGATACCATCAACACATACAATGGCTGGATGACTATACTCGACAGCCAGAATTCCTGGATAAGCTACAATACTGTTGATTTCGGGAGTAAGGAATTTGGCTCGGTCCAGGTAAAAGCCTCATCACAGACTGGAGGCACATTACAAATTCGTCTGGATAAGGCTGATGGCACATTGCTTGCCGAAGTGAAAATTCCTGAAAGTACAGGTTGGAATACGGTTTATACACCTTTATTGAAATTTCAGAAAGGAATTCATAACCTGGTCGTAGTGTTAAAGGATAATAATCCTGTTGAAATAGACTGGATTAAATTTATAAATTAATTGCTGGCATACCAGATTATATACTACAATGAAAACTATCTTAATTTGGATAATCAGTCTGGCTTTAATTGTCAATGTAACTGCCCAGGATGATTCTATTCTAAAGCTCTGGTACGTCCATCCTGCAAAACAATGGGTCGAAGCTTTGCCCTTAGGAAATGGACGTTTGGGAGCTATGGTTTTTGGAGATCCCTTTAAAGAAATAATCCAACTTAATGAAAACACGGTTTGGGCCGGGCAACCGAACCGTAACGATAATCCTGATGCGAAGGAGGCATTGCCGGAGGTTAGAAAACTAATTTTTGAAGGCAAATATAAAGAAGCACAGGACCTGGTCAATAATAAATTCATCAGTAAAACTTCCCACGGAATGCCATACCAGACAGTTGGAAACCTCAGGCTTTTATTTCCGGGACATGAAAATTATTCCAGTTACTATCGGGAACTGGACATTGAAAAGGCAATAGTTACAACTCGTTATATCCTAAACGGTGTAAATTACAACACCAAGGTATTTGTATCATTTCCTGACCAGGTCATTATAGCCCGGATTTCGGCTGACAAACATAATTCAGTAAGTTTCTCGGCCACGATGGACAGGCCATCAAAAGTCACTGTCTCGACTGCAGGAAATGATGAACTTGTTTTAACTGGTATAACAAGTGATCATGAAAAAGTACAAGGAATTGTACAGTTCGAAGTTAAAGTAAAAATTATAACGTTGGGAGGCGCTGTGTCGGCCGATGATACATCTTTACATGTAACCAATGCCGATGTTGCTACCATTTATATTTCCATCGCATCTAATTTCAAGAATTATAATGATATCAGCGCTAATGCCTATGAAAGGGCAGATACATACCTTCAAAATGCTTTGAAAAAAAATTATGACCAGGCTTTAAAAAACCATATTGCTGACTATCAGAACTATTTTAAGAGAGTAAGTATCGATTTGGGATTAACAGATTCTGTTAAAAATCCTACCGATATACGTCTTGAACAATTTGTCAGAGGAAATGACCCACAGCTGGTAGCATTATATTTTCAATTTGGGCGTTACCTGTTAATTTCTTCATCTCGGCCCGGTGGTCAGCCTGCCACCCTGCAGGGAATATGGAACGATCAGCTTACTCCTCCCTGGGATAGTAAATATACTGTGAACATAAATACTGAAATGAATTATTGGCCATCTGAAATCACCAACCTTGCCGAAATGAACGAACCGCTGATTCAAATGGTTCGTGAGTTATCACAAACCGGTAAACAAACGGCAAAGGATATGTACGGGGCGCAAGGCTGGGTGTTGCACCACAATACAGATGTCTGGCGAATCAACGGTCCTGTAGACGGTGCATTTTGGGGTATGTGGCCAATGGGGGGTGCATGGCTTTGTCAACATTTATTCGATAAATATGAATTTAACGGTGATAAAGAGTTTTTGAAGTCAGTTTATCCGGATATAAAAGAAGCTTCGATTTTTTTCCTCGACTTCCTGGTTGAAGAACCCGGACACAAATGGCTGGTGGTCTGCCCGTCGGTTTCTCCGGAAAATGCGCCATTCGTCAATCCCGATGAATCAATTTCTGCAGGAACCACAATGGATAATCAGCTGGTTTTTGATCTGTTCACAAAGACTATCAAGGCGGCAGAAATTCTAAATACTGATAAAGAACTTGTCGTTAAGCTGAAAGAAGCAGTGAAACGTCTACCTCCTATGCAGATTGGACAATGGGGGCAGTTACAGGAATGGATGTACGATTGGGACAGCCAGAATGACCGCCATCGTCATGTTTCCCATTTGTATGGTCTTTTTCCATCTAATCAGATTTCGCCATATAGAACACCGGAATTATTTTCTGCAGCAAGGATATCACTGATAGCGCGAGGTGATGAATCAACCGGATGGTCTATGGGTTGGAAAGTAAATCTTTGGGCACATCTTCTCGATGGCAATCATGCATTTAAACTCATTACCGACCAACTAACACCTTCTATACAACCTGACGGAAATCAAAAAGGAGGCACTTATCCGAATCTTTTCGACGCTCACCCGCCTTTCCAGATCGATGGCAATTTTGGTTGTACATCGGGTATTGCTGAAATGTTGCTACAAAGTCAGGATGGGGTTATTCATTTGTTACCGGCACTGCCTGATGCATGGAAAAACGGAAGTGTAAAAGGGCTGAGAGCCAGAGGTGGTTTTGAAGTGGATATTCAGTGGGAGAATGGTGAATTAACTAAGGCCACGGTAAAATCCTCAATTGGAGGAAATTGCCGCATTCGTTCCTATTACCCGTTAGAAGGAAAAGGGCTAAAAGTAGCAAAAGGCCAGAATACGAATCAAATATTTAATATTCCTGAAACAAAAGCTCCTCTGATACATTCTAAAACGCCCCCATCATCTCTGACACTCAGGAAGGTTTATGAATATGATTTTTCAACGAAGAAGGGGGACATAATAGTATTAAAAAAGTCTTAAGTCACTCCTGATAGGCTGGCTGACGATAAGTTACCGGACAATCAAGTATACGAGAATAAATCCTGCTGAGGAATTGCTGTATTAATAATTTTAAGTTCCGGGTTCAAGGCTATGAGTCTTCTCACCCCGACTCAGTTTCACCTTAAAATTCTTACAAAGTTAACTTTGATCTATTAATTTTTGTAAGTTTATTTTTTAAATAGAACCTATATGAAAACAATTGTAAGGCTTTACATTCTGGTTTTATTACTGTTAAACATAGCCTGCTCCTCAAAGGAGCTTGGTGCAATTATAAATATTGAAGGTGGACAAATTGAAGGTGTTATTGAGGACGGTATCACTGTGTTCCGGGGTATTCCTTTTGCAGCTCCTCCCGTTGGAGATTTGCGCTGGAAGGCTCCTCAGCCTGTAAGCAAATGGGATGGAATTCTAAAAACTGACAAATTCGCTCCTGCATGTCCCCAGATGCAGATGAATATCCCGGGTAGGGAAAAGATTGAAACTTCCGAAGATTGCCTTTACCTTAACATATGGACTCCGGCAAAATTAACTGATGAAAAACTACCGGTAATGGTCTGGATATATGGAGGAGGCTTTGCCATGGGTTCAACATCCTCTCCCGGATACAGCGGTGAGCAGCTGGCTAAAATGGGGATTATCCTTGTAAGTATTGCCTATCGTG
>JBGPAO010000123.1:0-9219 GCA_041480755.1 Bacteroidia bacterium | reverse complement strand
ATTTTCCGAAGTTTGATTCAGCCTTGCAACCCTATAACCTTATAACCTTGTAACCTTGTAACCTTGTAACCTTGTAACCTTGTAACCTTATAACTTATTTTTCTTTCCCGTCCAGCCACCGGACAATGTTCAGCAATAACTTGTAATTATATGGTGCTTGCGGTGAGTTCATACCAATTTTCCTCCAGCTAAGTCCGGCCGCCAGCTGGGCAGTTATCATCATGGCTTCACCGAGCATGACAACCCTGCCTTCCCCGAATTCTTTAAATGCCCCCTGGCTAAGACCGGCAATGGATTCAGGAACAGTATTTTCAAACCTCCATGCGGTGTCCGGACGCCATTCAAGATAAATATCAGAGAATGTCATAATGGGATCTGCATCATCCGGGATCTCAAATGCATGCCCCGTAAAGGTTAAGATTGAATCGACCCGTTCATCTGCGTTGGTGCCGTTTGTAATAATGTTATCGTGTAATGTACTATCGGATCTTAAAAAATAATCGGATTTGCCGATTGTATCCAGAGCAAATCCATTGTGAAGGACAAAGCCAAATTCTGATGCCAGTTTGCTGGCTGCTCCGGCAAATGGCATGTGATCCGCGACAAGGAATAACGAACCTCCCTTGTAGACCCAGTCTTTGACGGCCTTGATCTCATCATCACTGAAGGCACTGGGAGTAGGCAAGGTCCAGTCTTCCAGATTTGATTTATTTATAGCATTTACAATCATCAGTATCTTGCAATCTGCCAGCTTTGCGGATTCAAATTGCCCTTCGGTTGAGATTATTTTGAAGCCGTCTCTTTTGAGCAATCTGGCCGTTGAACGGAGCCTCCCATTCATTGTATGAAAATTATTGTGTCCCTGGTCTACTAAAATCATTGGCCCCTGGTTTTTTGGATAGGAGGGATGTGTGATGGAAGGATTATAGAATTTATCTGCCCCCTGCAATTCAAACGGAAGATTAATAAAGATCAGAAGTATTACTGACAGGTATACAGCCAGAAACGGCCATTTTATTTTTTCATCTAATATATCAGCTCTTTTCAGAATAAGTAAAATGAAGTAACCAAGGACGAGAATGCCTGAAAAGACAGCTATCGCCGTGAAGACCACCGGTCCTCTCTGCAGGATAACGCCAAATGTGATGATGAAAATCAGGCAAAAAAGAAATCCCGTGATATGTAAAAGTTTTTCCTTCCAGCTGGCTGATCTTTTTAAATTGAAAATAAGAAAAGAGGGAAGAATAATAAAAATAAACGGTACAAGCCCCGTTCCCAGAATGATCAGCTGGTTTGGAATATATAAAAATCTCATAACAGCACTCAGCAATAAAAGGGCAATTGAAACAATGCCAATGATCCTGATGGTTTTGTTCATAGTTTTGAAATTTAGTTCAGGATTTCCTGAAAGTTCTGATAATTATCCCTGAAACCAATATATGTAAGTGCACTCTGAGCAAATAAAACAGGTGGCCCTTCGGTTTGCCCAGTCAAGGTCAAAAAAAGTCAAAATAGCAGTATTCATTAAAATCTTTCTGGAATAAAAATGATTGTTCCCGCAAATTGGGCATACCAGGGGCTTCCCCTTTACATCAACCGTTTGAGGTTCTTTTTTTGCTGTTGTTGAATTCATTTCTGTGGTTTTATATTAAACGACCTATCTAAAGATAATAAAAAGTAATCCTGATTCATACTTTTATAGTCGTTTTCCGGATAAGCTGATTTTTTCAGATTAATTTATACTGTCATCAACCATTAATCAGACAGCTTATTAGATCATTCACAATTCAGGATGCCCGTTCTTGTTCGGGTATCAATCTTTTTACAAATATAAAACTGGAATAAGTTTCGGATTTATTGAATTTTATATTTCAAATAATTATCTTGGATGAGTCTTTTAATGATTTACTATATTTTCTAATACTATAATCTGGAGGACAACCTATGAACAAAAGTAATCCAATGAACCGCCGGCAATTTGTTGCAACATCACTTGCCGCTACCGCAGGTCTGATGGCTGGCGCTAATGCACTGTCCTGCAGTGCCGATAAGAAACCCGACATCAAAGTCGGGTTGTATAGTATCACTTTTCTCGGTGTATGGTACCGTGGCGAGGCTTTGCCTCTGGAAGAAATGGTCAAAAGAGCAAAAGCGTATGGATACACCGGGATTGAAATTGACGGAAAACGTCCTCATGGCAATCCTCTCGACTGGCCAACCAGGAAATGCAAAGATTTCAGGGCAATGGCCGACGGGGAAGGCATAGAGATTTATGGTGTTGCTGCCAATAACGATTTCAGCAGCCCCGTACCCGAACACAGGGAAGCTCAGATCGCTTATGTCAGGGATCTGATCAGGATGACATCAGACCTGGGAGCTAAAACATTACGAATGTTCCTGGGATGGACCGGAATCACGCTGCATCCTCAGATTGCACGTTATGACGTTGCCGATGAAATATGGAACTGTACCCATGCAAAATTTACTGAGGAGGAAATCTGGTCGTGGTGCCGTGCAGGTATGGCAGAAAGTGCTAAGTACGCTGCAGATGCGGGAGTCATACTGGCTCTGCAGAATCACCATCCTGTGATCAAAGATTATCCGGATGTGCTTCGCATGGTTGGTGAGGTCAATTCGCCCAGCCTGAAAGTTTCATTGGATGCCCCTATCATGATAGATAAAAGCCCTGAAACTATTCACAAAGCTGCCCGGGCAGTTGGCGATCTTCAGGTACTGTCGCATTTTGGCGGTGAATATGAGAGAGGTGCAGATGGGAAAGTAAAAGGGGAGGATTATTACAGGTCCTTCATCCAGGCAATGCATGAAATCGGCTATTCAGGCTATATGAGCTATGAATTATGCCACCCCTTGCCGGTTGTGGACGGTCAGACAGTAGGGATAGAATTTGCCGATAAAAATGCGCAGCTTGCATCTGAATTTATGCACGGCATCATTGACGAAGTCACAAAAGCCTGAAAAATGAAGTCTGCTCTGATTACACTGAACTTCTTATTCATTATTTTGCTTTTCACAGGTTGTCAGGGAAAAAGGCATCATAAGGACAAATCCGACCTGATGATTGGTATTAAGGTTTATAATATTGATAGGGAATTAAAGGCGCTTTTTGAAGAATGGGAAGATTTAGGAATCAATGCAGTTTTCGCAAGTCCGTCAGTGTTTGATGATCAGTTCACCGCGCTTGCAGAAAAGCATGGCATTCAAACCTTCATCATCCTACCCGTCTTCTATGATCCTGTTGCCCTTAAGGATCAGCCAGATTTGTATGCAATCACGAATAATGGAGAAAAAGCTATAGACGACTGGGTGGAATTTGTGTGCCCTTCGAGAGAAGATTTTCGTAAAACAAAAATTGAATATATCAGACAACTGGTGCGGGATCTGGATCCGGATGGCATCAGCCTGGATTTTATCCGGTTTTTCTGCTTCTGGGAGAAAGTATATCCCGATCGCAACCCGGATTCAATTCCAAATACATGTTTTTGTCCTGTATGCCTTGAGAAGTTTCAGTCAGATAAAAATATTACAATTCCGGGATCCCTTAAAAATGTAAGTGATATTGCCAGGTGGATTACAGAGAATCATCAGACCGAATGGATCAACTGGAAGTGTAACCTGATTACCGGGATGGCCCGGGAAATAGTGACTGAAGCAAAAAAAATTAAACCTGGAATTAAGGTTAATTTTCATGTTGTCCCCTGGCGCCAGGATGATTTTAATAATGCTATCAGGCGTATAGTTGCCCAGGACGTTTCAGCTTTTTCAGAATATGCTGATATCATTTCTCCAATGACCTATTCCCATATGTTAAAAAGGGAACCTGCCTGGATTAATTCGGTTGCTAATGATATAGCCTCTCAGGTGAACTGTAAGGTCATTCCAAGTATCCAGGTGAACGAAGCATATCTCACTGATACTCTTTCAACAGAAGAATTTGAACAAACCCTTGTAGAATCATTAAAGCCTCCCTCATCAGGAGTCTTTTTCTGGTCCTGGGAACAACTCGAAGCAAGACCTGAAAAAAAGGAAATACTTAAAAAAGTTCTATCTTTCTGACTCATAATATTTATCTTGCCCTCCGCTCCATGCTCCATGCCCCTTGGATATTGCAACTAATAATTTAAAGTAAATTAAATACCATTATGAAACTATCAAAATCTCTGTTAACAGGTTTTTTGTTATTCTTCTTTATTCTTGGTTCCTCTTTGCTATATGCACAGGATCTTAAACCAGTAAAACTTCCGCCTCCTCGAACAGATGGCGGCAAACCTCTTATGCAGGTTCTGAAAGAAAGAAGTTCATCCCGCTCTTTTAAAAGTGATACGATTCCTTTACAGGTGATGTCTGATTTATTATGGGCGGCATGGGGTATTAACCGCCCGGAATCCGGAAGACGTACTGCTCCTTCAGCAAGCAACAAGCAGGAAATTGACGTTTATGTTGTAACCGCCAAAGGCGCTTTTGTCTATGATGCTGTAAATCATTGCTTAAATCAAGTCATTGCAGATGATATCAGAGCCCTTACAGGAACCCAGGCTTTCGTTAGTGAGGCACCTGTCAATCTTGTCTATGTAGCCGATTTTTCAAAAATGGGAAGTGCGGATGACAGCCAGAAGTACAGCACCTCATCTGCCAATACCGGATTTATAAGTGAGAATGTTTACCTTTTTTGCACTTCTGAAGGACTGGCCACGGTCGTTAGAGGTTTAGTGGATAAACCGGCTCTTGAGGCCGCTATGAAATTGCGTCCTGAACAAAAGGTCATCCTGGCACAAACAGTGGGATATCCTAAACCGGTTGAATAGAAAGGTTAGAATGACTTTCTGAAGTAAATATTAAATACCATAAAAATTATGAAACATTTGAAATGTATTATTATTCTGGTTATCATTGTTACACTCATGGGTTGTGCAAATGATGGCTGGATATCTCTTTTCGATGGTGAAACGCTTGATGGCTGGCAGGCCTCTGAAAATGTTGACTCCTGGAAGATAGAGGAGGGTGCTATTGTTACAAGCGGCCCGCGGTCCCATTTGTTTTATGCCGGTGATGTAAATAATCATGATTTCAGGAATTTTGAGCTGATGGCTATGGTAAAGACTTTACCAGGTTCAAATTCCGGCATTTATATTCACACCGAATTCCAGCAGGAAGGATGGCCTTCAAAGGGATATGAGTGCCAGGTCAATAATTCAAGTCCTAAAACCGAACCCGGCGCTTATGTTGAACATAAACTGACAGGTAGTTTATATGCAATCCGTAATGTCTGGAAAACTCCTGTTAAGGATAATGAATGGTTTAATTATCATATTGTCGTACAGGGAAAAACCATCCGGATCTATATAAATGATGAGCTGATGGTAGATTATACAGAACCTGAAAATACTTTCAGGCCTGATGAAATGAAAGGCAGGTTGCTGTCCTCCGGCACTTTTGCATTGCAATGCCATGACCCGGGCAGCACTGTATATTATAAGGATATTAAAGTCAAACCGTTGCCTGATGATCTTCCAACTCCGGGTACCCCCCAGGAAGATGCTGAATTTGAAGCCAGGCTTATTGAACTTGCGGCTAACAATATACCGCTTATTGATTTACATGCACATCTGAAAGGGGGATTGACAGCGGATAAGGCTCTGGAGAATGCCCGTAAATATGGATTTTCTTATGGCTTTGCAGTTAATTGCGGTCTGAAAATGGGCTTTGAATCCGATTCAGCACTCCGGGAATTCATTTCAAACTATAAGAAACCTGCAACTACCTGGATCGCGATGCAGGCTGAGGGCAGAGAATGGCTTGACATGTTTAAAAAGGAAACGATAGATCAGTTTGATTATGTATTTACCGATGCAATGACATGGACAAATGATAATGGCAAACGGATGCGGCTCTGGATCAAGGAAGAAACCGAAGTTGGCGATCCGCAGGTTTTTATGGATCAGCTGGTCGACCGCATTGAAAAAATCCTGAATAATGAACCCATAGATATCCATGTAAACCCGACATATCTTCCTGACGAAATAGCTAGAATGTACAATGAGCTCTGGACACCTGAAAGGATGGACCGTGTTATCAAAGCACTGGTTGCGAATAATGTAGCTCTGGAAATTAATGCCAGGTTTAAACTGCCCAGTCCCGCATTCATTAAAAGAGCCAAAGCCGGCGGTGTCAAATTTACATTCGGCACCAATAACGGAGGTGCAGATGACCTGGGAAGGATGGAATATTGTATAGATATGGTAAAGGAATGCGGACTGACTTCTCAGGACTTCTGGATCCCTGAATAGGAGTCTGCAAGTCTGCAGGCCTGCAAGTCTTCAGTTCCACAAGTAAGTTTTTTCTTGCTCAATGCAACGAAATTTAAATTTTAGCGTTTAAAGTGTTATAAATCAAAAACTGAGTATTATGAGCAAGTCATTAAAGTTGAACTCAATCCTTTCCTTATTTATAGTTGCTTTGTTGCTGATAGCATCAAACAGCTGTAAGAAAGAGGATCAGGAACCTCCCGAATTGCCGCCGGCAGATGCTATTTTAATGGATTTTTCATATTTCAACCATGGTGTGCCTCAAGGTAAAAAATCAGTTGATTCCTATAATAATTTTGCTTACTCAGTCCTGACTATAGGAGTTTGGAATGTAGCTGCAGCAGTTAATATTATTATTCCTGTAGCTGCCTATGCTGAAGCTTTCAATCATGAAGCTGTGTACCTGGGAGACAACTCATGGCAATGGTTATACAGTGTTACTGTCAGCCAGGCAACGTATACTGTAAAATTGATAACAAATCGAATCTCCAATGAGGAATTTACTGTTAAAATGCTTGTAGATAAATCAGGTACAGCGGGATTTGAAGGTTTTAAATGGTTGGAGGGCACTGTCCGCTATGATCGTACAAGCGCAAGCTGGACTTTGTATGAGAGCCCCACTGTAGCCTGGCCGGTGGTTAATATTGAATGGACCAGGGACTGGGAAAAGGATCTGTATTCAATCAAATATACATGTGAGAAACCAGACTCTGATTTACATGGTGGAATAATCGAACATGGCGTTACTGAAGACACGGTCTTTGATGCATACTATATTATTACATTTCCAAGTAATACCGTCAATATTGAGTGGAATAAAACCACAAAAGCAGGACAGGTTAAATCCTCCGGTTATTTTGGGGATTCTGAATGGCACTGCTGGAATGAGAATTTATTGGATGTGGATTGCGGAGTCTGATGTGGTGCTTGATGTATGAATATCTCTGTCTTTAAAATGACTGAAAATGAAAAAGGACCGATACGGCCCTTTTTCATTTTATTTTAACCATCCTTAAACCGGTCCATATTATCCCGGCTGCAAATAAAACAATTCCTGCTGTCCTGACGATCTGTTGTAAAGGACCAAAAAGAGGTCCCAGACCAAATAACGGTGCTCCAAGGATGAACAGCTGTATCCCGAAATTGGGAAGTTTATCAACTAACCGGCAGGCAAAGCCAATCAGGAGATAACCTATACTGAAAACCAGACCCCCTGTTATCGTAATACCCAGCAGGGGCTTATTTGTAAATACAGGCCCGTCATAATTCAACAGGATTGAATCACTGTTTACAAGAATCTTCCAGACAAATGTTTCCCAGAGTAACTGGCCTCCGAGAAGAATTAAACCAAAAACAGCCAGGACGAAACCCACTGTCCCGTAAAACTTTTTCTTGTCGATTTGCATATAGTGTAACCCGGTCAATCCGATTATTCCGAATAACGTACTGATTATTCCGACTGTATTGACCCACACCCAGTCAGGATCAGACACCAGCGGTACAATGGACGTTTTTAATTCCCGGACAGGCAGGGCTATACCATACGCAATCCAGTAAATTATGAAGATCGATCCAAAAAAAACATTACTTACACCAGCTAACCGTATAAATAAATTCATATCGAATTATTTGGATAACTAATTTACAAGTTTTATGATTCCAAGCAGGTCCCGAAGGTATTTTTTTTTCACCCATATATTCAAAATTAATATCAATCAGCCTGTTAACATTAAACCTTGTCCCGATGAATATCGGGATCTAACCAGGAACTATTTGTTGCTGACCAGCATAGGATTATTGTAGCTGATTTTCTGCTGCATCTCAAAATCATAGAGAGTGAGCATCCTGAGGTTATAATAAGCAATCCAGTAAGATTCGAGTGATGACATATAATCATTCTTCGCTTCTTCACGCTCAGAAAGTGAAATATTCAATTCGGTGATACTCATCTCCCCGTTCTGAAATTTCTTAAGAGATATCAGATAACCGTTTTCCGCCACATTATCTGCTTCCTTGGCCGTAATGAGCTGGTCTTTCAGAAGGCTGAACTGCTCGACCTGTACGATCACCTGCCGTTCAAAATCTTCTCTGTCTTTGGTGACATCAAACTGTACCAGATCTTTTCTTGATTCTGCAAGTTTGACCTGGGATTCTGATCTTCCCCAGTCAAGTATGGGTATGCTCAGGTATAACCTCACCAGGCGCTGCTTTTCAGTATTCTGGTAAACTCCACCAAGCCAGTCAGCGCTGTTTGAAAGACCAAAACTTCCTGATAGTGTGATGCTGGGACCTGAATTTCGTTTAGCTTCCACCAGCTGCCTGTCTGCTTCAATAAGCCGGCGGCTGTATTCCAGGGTTTCTTTGCGGTTAGCCTTTGCCTCTTCAAGAGCTTTTAAAGGATCAATCTCAAAAAGAGTCATATTCAATGGAATGATAAGCTCAATTTTCTGGTCCTGGCTGAGCCCGATATATGATTTCAGTTCAAAATCGGCATTCTTAAGATCCATACGTGCTTTGTTGAGGGCTTTTTGGGCATTATAAACAGAAAGTTTTATCCTGGAGAAATCGTTTTCAGATATCTGGCCAATTGACTGGCGCGTTTCAGCTATTTTCAGGTTGTCCTGGCTATTCTTTAAGTTGTTTTCTGCTAAGTAATAACTGGTCTGAACCTTAAGATATCTGAAAAATCTCCGTGTTGCATTCAGGGAAATTTCCTCAATACCTTGAATGAATTCTTTCTGTGCTCCTTCATAAACCAGGGGTTCTGTTTTTTTTGACCATCTCATCCAGTTGTATCCAAATAAAGGCTGATAAAATCCTACCTGGAAAGGACTGCCTGAAAAATCAGTGTAATCATTTTTGAAATCCTGTATCCTGTAAAGGGATGATGCAGCAT
>JBGPAO010000122.1:0-9225 GCA_041480755.1 Bacteroidia bacterium | reverse complement strand
GATAAGCAATTATTAACAGAGATTTTAAAACCTGATCCTTACAGAAATTAATATTTTCATTGTATACCCAGGTGTATACTAAATGAATTCTAAAGTTAAATTAGAATTCATAACTTATTGATTATCAAGTGAACCCGAAGGGACTCGAACCCCCAACCTCCTGATCCGTAGTCAGGTGCTCTATCCAATTAAGCTACGGGTCCAAAAGCCTCTGCAAATTTAGAAAAAAACTGACATTATCAATATAGAGCATGGGGCATGGAGCATAGGGCAAGTTATAACTTGTAACCTGTAACTTGCAACACACTGTCAGAATGGAGGCTGAAAAAGGGTTCATTCGGATTGAATTTAATGCAGGGGTGGTAAGTGAAAATTCGAAATAATAAATTCCGAAAAACTAAACAAACAAGAAAAAAAAAATAAAATTTCAATATCTTCGTAAAGCCTTTCAATATGATTGATGAAGAAACTAATCTGTTTAAGTATTTTTTTGCTGCTGTTGTTATCAGCATTTCTGCCGGAGAAGGAGTCTGATAATTTGGCAAGGTATTCTGATGATAACCAGTTTGATTCATTCCGCCTGGTTTCCAAATATGTTGATGAGAATGAACGCTGCTTTAAGTGTCATAAGGTCAAACAGGATAGCATTAATCTGAAAGAAAACCAGATAATAACCCGACAGGAATTCTACAGGTCAAATCACAGAAGCCTCTCATGCGTTGGCTGCCATGCAGATCCATTGCCTGGATCACCCGACAGGACCAGTAAGGAAGCCGCAGCATCCAGAACATGTAATGACTGTCATCAATATTTAAAAGATCATACTCATTTTAATTTTGATGCGATTGAAGCGGAATACCTGCAGAGTATTCATTATCAAAAAAAACAGGCAGAATTCAGCTGCTGGAAGTGCCATAATCCTCATATAAACAGAATCACCAGCAGGAATACTGAAAATATGTATGCAGTAATTGCCGATGATAACATGGCCTGTTTATCATGTCATAAACATGCCGTTTCATTTTCTGACCATGATAAAAAGGAGGTGACAGAAAAACAGGAAAAGCACAACTGGTTACCTGAAACTGAAAAACATCTTAAGGAAGTACGTTGCATTGACTGCCATACAAAAATTAATAAAGATTTAATTATTGCCCATCAGATCGTTCCAAAAGAAGAATCTGTCAGGAAATGCAGCGAATGCCACTTGCAAAATTCAATTCTTTTAACTACCCTTTATAAAAATCAATATAATGGCGACATAGCAAAAGATGCTATGTTTAATTCTGTTATTATGAATAATGTTTATGTTGCCGGAGCAAACCGCAGTAATACAGTGAATAATATTTGCCTGAGTTTATTAGGATTAATTTTCTGCGGTATACTTATGCATATGATACCAAGAATCCTGACAAAGCCAAAAACCTGATTTATGTATCATCATTATCCTTTAGTCATCCGCTTATGGCATCTCCTGAATGCGCTGTTCTTCCTGTGCCTTATCCTGACAGGATTGGTTCTTCAGTTTGCAAATCCTGATAATTCCTTTATTTCTCTTCATACCTCTGTAGAATTGCACAAAATCTGTGGAATAGGATTAACCATCAGCTATTTATTATTTTTTGCGGGAAATATCGTCTCCGGAAATGGGAAAAACTATTTAGTCCGGTTCCGGGGTTTAATAAAGAATATTATGCTTCAGATAAGATATTATATCAGGAGATCCTGGACAAAACCCGAACCACCATTCCCGATTACTTCTGAACGTAAGTTCAACCCGCTTCAGGCTTTGTCATACACAATTGTTATGTATATTGGCGTTCCCTTATTATTTATTACTGGATTAGGCCTGATGTTCCCTGGAATTGTGATCGAAAGGATTTTTGGAACCAGCGGATTGCTCCTGACAGATATCATACATGTAATCATAGGATTTCTCATGTTTCTCTTCATGCTGGTGCATATATACATGAGCACACTGGCTAAAACTCCCTCAAGCAGTTTCAGGGCAATCATAACCGGCTGGCAACAGGGAGAGAAAGAGTAATTCAGAATTCTGAATGCTGAATGCTGAATAAAAAACCCGGACCCCGGAACTTAGAACCCGGAACTTTTAATTTCCGTAGACATGAACGCTGTTCTGCGCAGAAGGCAGATAATTAATTCCGAACCAGCAAATAAGAAGGACTATAAATGCCAGGCTCAACACCCATAAAGGTGTTTTGATTTTTGAAGGCTGGAATACCCTGAAATGTATATAAAGCAGGTAGCTAAGCCATGTCAGAAATGCCCATGTTTCTTTGGGATCCCAGGTCCAGTAATGGCCCCATGCTTCTTTTGCCCATAGTGTACCAAATAGCAATCCCATTGTCAGGAATGCAAAACCAATATATACCAGGTTATCGGCAAGCCTCACCGTTATCGCACTTATGGTCCTGTAATAAATTGTAAATAAGCCGTAAGCTGCAACTATAGATGAGAAAGCCAGAATAGCATATGACAGGATATATACAATAACATGAGGAACGAACCACGGGCTTTGCAAAGCAGGCATCAGTGTCTTGTCATAAGTTTCAGGATGCAGCAGATTAATTATAAGGAACAGCATTGCCATTCCCAGTGCAAAAATCATAAGAATCTTGTATTTCCAGCGGAGATATATAATCAATCCTAGTACAGACAGAAAGATCGTATACCACAAACGTGTTTCGCCGAGTGTCCGTAAAGGTGGCCTTTCCAGGTTGATCCAGAGGGTAACGGTGAAATATAAAAGACTGAGAATCCAAAGAATAATGAATATTATTCCCAGTTTTCCGGGCGTTAATCTTTTGCCGGAAAGCCCTGTCATCATAGCTCCGGTGAACCATAGGATTATTGTTGCAATTGCGAAAACATGAAAATTAATCCATGGCATATCTCACCCCTTTCTTGTTTGGTTGCCTTTCCAGAAAAGATATGCTGATCCGGCCAGAACCAAAATGATTCCAATATAAACCACAGGAAGCCATGGATCTTTCACTGCCTCTATTACACTGATTGGCGACCATTTGCCGAATCGTTCATCATAACTTAACTGGTAAATTAAATATCCCTGTATATGTACCGGATTATTGACTTCTATAGTAACTGTGTCAGCTACGTTATCCTGAATTATCCCGATCAGAGATGAATACTTTGATGGCTTAGGAAGGTCCATGAAAAGCACTTCTTCATCGTTCAGAAAAAGAAATGTTGGTGGAAATGCATTGCTGCCACAACTTATCCACCCCTGAATTGCCTGGTTTGTCCGGGTATTTTGTACGCTTACAAATGCAGCTGGTGAAGCTCCAACGCTATCAAGGGAGAAAAATCCTTCATTAGCCGGATATGCATTGGCGATAACTTTATTCACAACTATTTTCCATTCGTTAATAATATATTCCTGCTTTTCACGGATACGGGATAGCTTGATGCCAGAGTCATCAATTAGCTCGCCGGTTTTTGAATTGCCTATGCCTATTTCAGGAGGATATTCATCAATTGAGAAATCAAGAAGTTTCAAGCCGAATGGAAGTTGTACTTCTTTACCTGACTGATCAATACCTGTATTATTATATTTATATCCTTCAGTCAGATGAACACTTATTCTTTTTAAATCGCCTGTGCTTAGTGATCCTGCAAATAAAACAATCCAGAGTCCTACATGGTTGAGTAAAAAACCGATGTTCCTGCGATTCAGCGGCAGGGCTCTTCTTAATATTACCAGCCCGAGACATGTCAGAAGAAATAATCCTGAAACTAACAGCAGCCAGCTGTTACGAATGGAGTTCAATCCAAGTATCTTGATTATTCCGGGTACATCAGGATCCTGTTGCGGGATAAATCCAATAAGCAGGACCAAAAAAGCAAAAAAAGTTATAGAACTTATAGCCGCAGGAACACTGGATAACCATCTGACAAATGGCGTGTGCCTGAAAAACGAATGGATCATGATCAGCAGCATAATAAACGTCAAGCCTGCTATAAGATTTATGGGCCAGTGCAAACCACCAAATTGTCTTCCGCCTGCCAGAACCTGAAAAATCAGTCCTGATAACAGCAATTCCAGGACTACCATGAAACTTTCTTTATAGCCCCATGGATATTGCCATGTCTTTTTTTGCTCTCTCTTTTCCTGTACCATCAGAACTTGCCGGTAAGATTTCAAAGCCCAAATATAATTATAATAAAAGCGTTGATGAATTCAGAATTCTGAATTCAGAATTCTGAATGATGAATACTAACAAATTCGTTAAATTTACGGATACATTATCTCAACATAAAATACAATAAAATGAAAAAAGTTTTGATTACTATTCTGATAATCATTTTGGTTTTAATTATCGCATTGATAGTTACCCCGTTACTTTTTAAGAAACAGCTGCTTAAGAAGGCAAAAGAAATTGCAAACACCAGTGTTAATGCGAAAGTTGAATTCAGCGATTTAAGATTAAGCCTATTCAGGGGATTTCCCCGGCTGACTATTTCTCTTAAAGATGTTTCAGTGGTTAATAATGAACCATTTGAAGGAGACACACTGGTTGCATTAAATGAATTAAGCGCTGCTGTTGACCTTATGAGCATTATAAAAGGTGACGCAATACGTGTAAAAAGTATCATACTTGATAAGCCAGTAGTAAACGGGATAGTTCTTGAAGATGGGACTGTCAACTGGGATATTGCATTGCCCTCTGAGGAGGTTTCGCCGGAAATTGAAGATACTGCAGTATCGCAGAAAAAGGACCTTAAAATAGCGTTGAAGAAATTAGAGATTCGTTCTGCCAGCATAACATATGATGATATGAGTGCCGATATGAAAGCGTCTATCAGGTATCTGAATTTCACGCTGGCGGGAGATCTTTCTCAGGATTTCTCATCACTTGCTATTGAATCCCAATCCGAGGGAATAAATTTTATTTATGGGGGAGTAAGATATCTTAAGGATGCGGTTCTTAAAATGATTCTGAATGTAGATGCTGACCTTGCAAATTCTGTATATACCCTCAAAGAGAACAATGTTGCATTGAATGCACTGGAACTGCGGTTCGACGGGAAGGTTGGAATGCCAGATGATTCAACAATTTCTGTGGATATGACTTTTGATACACCATCAACAGGATTCAAAAGTCTTCTGTCAATGGTCCCGGCAGTTTATATGAAGGATTTTCAGGATGTACAAACAGACGGAAAACTTTCGCTTAATGGCAGTATCAATGGAATTATACAGGGAGAAATTACACCTTCTGCTAATATTGAACTTATCGTTGAAAATGCAAGGTTCAAGTATTCCGATCTGCCAAAATCTGTTGAAAATATTAGTATAAATGCAAAAGTTAATTATGACGGGATTCAGAATGATAATACAACAGTGGATATTAACCAGTTCCATGCAGAATTAGGAGGGAATCCTGTTGACCTTAAACTGCACCTGATTACTCCTATAAGCGATCCGCAGGTTAATGCACAGCTTAATGCAAAAATAGATTTTGCTTCGATCCGGGATGTGATCCCATTGGAAGATATCACTATAACCGGAGTTCTGGATGCCAATCTTGATTTAATTGGAAAAATGTCCTCAATTGAAAATGAACGGTATGAGGAATTTAAGGCTGATGGAACTGTACGCATTCAGGATTTTGAATTTCGGTCGCCTGATATCCCGCGGCCAGTCATTATTCATCAGACAGTACTCAATTTCACACCTCAGTATATTCAGATGGAATCATTTGATGCAAATATCGGATCAAGTGATATTCATCTTAAAGGTAATCTGGAGAATTTTATTCCTTACCTGTTTGCAGATGGAATTGTGAAAGGATCGCTGAACCTCAATTCTCAGTTACTCGACTTAAATGAATTGCTGGCAGAGGAAGAAGATGAAGAGGTTGCTGTTGAAGATACAACACAGCTGACAGTATTTGAGGTGCCCGGGAATATCGACTTTACACTTGCTTCAGACCTGAAGAGGCTGAAGTATGATAAGATTGACATGGAAAATGTTAAAGGTCTTATCCTGATAAAAGATAAAAAAGTTCTTCTGATCAACCTGAGCATGGATCTCCTGCAGGGAACTATGGTGATGTCGGGTGAATATAATACACAGGATATTAAAACTCCCTTTATTGATTTCAAAATGGATATAAAGACAGTTGATATCCCTTCAGCTTTCAATTCATTCAATACAATCCGTATGCTTGCGCCTGTAGCTGAAAGGGTAAAAGGAAGAGTATCAACCAGTCTTTCCCTGACAAGTTTCCTTGACCAGAATATGGCCCCGGTATTAAATACAATTGTTGGAGCAGGGAGGCTTATGTCCAGTTCTGTTGAGATCAATAATTCAAAAACCTTCGAAAAAATTGGTGATATACTTAAAAATGACAGGTTAAAAATCCTCAGTTTAAATAATCTTGATGTTGATTTCGAGGTTCGTAACGGACGTGTTTATATTAAACCTTTTGATATAAAATTAGGTCAGAAAAAACTGAACATTAATGGTGATCAGGGAATAGACCAGACGATGAATTATACAATGCTGATGAATATACCAAGATCAGAACTGGGTACAGGTGCAGGTTCAGCACTGGACGGACTGACATCTCTGGCATCCCAGCAGGGACTTGCTCTTGACTTTGGAGATGCTGTAGATATAAGTTTCCTGGTTACAGGAACCTTTCTCAATCCTCAGGTTAAACCAGTGTTTGGAAAGGGGAGCGGTACTATAGGAGGACAGGTGAAGGAACAGGTTAAAGAAAGAGTTACAGAAGAGGTGGAACAGGTTAAACAGGAAGTCAGTCAGGAAGTGAAAGAAAAAGCAGAATTGATTTTGAAAGAAGCTGAAGAAAATGCACAAAAAGTGCGGGACGAGGCAAAAAGGCTAGGGGAAGAACTTGTTAAAGCAGCAGAAACACAGGGACAGAAACTGATCAAAGAGGCCGGCACCAATCCTATTAAAAAGAGGATAGCTGAAGAATCTGCCAGGAAGCTTAAATCTGAAGCTGAAGATAAGGCACAGAAACTTGAGGAAGAAGCAAATAAAAGGGCAGACCAGATCTTAAATGAAGCAAGGGCAAAAGCAGACCAGCTGAAATAAAAAAAATCCCCCCGGATTTCCGGAGGGATCTGTTTTATTATATTCTTTGTTAAATCCTCTTTTCCTGTATCCTGGCCTTCTTGCCAGTCAGGTCTCTCAGGTAAAAGATCCTGGCCCTTCTGACATGACCTTTCTTATTGACTTCAATTTTATCAATGAAAGGGGATCCAAGCGGGAATATTCTTTCCACACCTATATTCCCTGATATTTTTCTGACTGTAAAAGTTTCATCCAGACCTGCACCTTTTCTTTGCAAAACAACACCTTTGAATTGCTGTATTCGTTCTTTATTACCTTCCCTGATTTTATAATGAACAGTAATGGTGTCTCCGCTCTTAAAATCGGGATGATTCTTTCCTGAAGCGAATGCTTTCTCAACGGCTTTCATTTTTTCCATCCTGCAAATTTTTAAGGTGATTCCCTGAATTTTTCAGACGGCGAAGATAACAATTAATTTTTAACTTTCAGATGGTCTCCGGTTTTTTCGACAATTATTTCATACCACCATTCAGGATATCCGGGCTGATATGGCATAACTGGAATTTTATTACTGAATCCGTTCCTGAGGAATTCTCCGTCTTTTTCTTTTTTAATATTTCCGTCTATATATTTTACCAGCAGGTATTCTCCAAGTTTCTTCCAGCTATCGAAAGTCAGGTTGCCCATGCTTACTGAATAATCAGTAAGAAAATCTCTTGCTGCTTCCATATTAACCTGATACAGGTCAGATGCCGTCTTATCAATTGCAGACCTGTTTTGGATGAATTTATTTTCCAGCTGTTGCTGCAATTGAATAACATCTTTGCTCATCACATCATACCTGAGATAGCAGAAGTTTGCCACGAAGTTAAATGCCCAGAATGCTGAAGTTGAGGAATAAGTCAGCATATCCCCATTGCCTACGGCAAAACAATCCGGGACTTTCTTTATTCCACAGTACATAGGTGTATAGACTGTCGTAGCAGCATCATCCACACCAAACCAGGTTATACCGCCTATCCAGTCTGGTAACCAATTCCTTGATTCTGTAATGAAACTGAATCCCGTCTGCTGAGTGGCAATAGCCCTTTCGTTGCAATAGGTTTGTCCATCAACCTTCCAGGTAAGGGGACGCCACCGATAAGGGAGATGATAGGGTCCGGCACCAACATCCTGAGTCATATCCAATGGGGTACCTTCAAAATGATCCCTCATAAAAGTCATCAGATCCTGTACAGATAATTTACGGTCTGGCTTGATCCATAAAGGCATCCGGTTTTGAAGATTTTCCCCTAATGCATAATCAAGGTACTGGTCCATTGTGTTATTCACTTTGCTGAAGAAAGACCATACTCTTGCCTCACAGCCACGTGCAGCGCTGAAATCAAGTGGTGCGTAGGTATCGGAAAAGCTGAAATCCTTATCTTTTCCTTTAAACCAGCCCTTTTCACGGGCAAAATCAATTACATCTTCAGCATAAAGGCAGTTCTCAGGATCGTTTTCAGGGAAATTTGTTATTCTTGGGTGGTTTGCATGTGCCGATATATATCCGTCCGGAATCCTGAGGGCAACCCATACAGCACCTTTATTGCCAGGTCCTTTGCCTATTATTTCCATGATCCATACCTCATTCTTATCTGATATTGAAATAGATTCCCCGGAACTGTAATAACCATATTCAGCTACCAGCTTTCCCATAATTTCAATGGCTTCCCTTGCTGATGTGGCCCTCTGTAAACCAATAAACATAAGGTTCCCATAATCCAGATTCGCGGTTGTATCATTAAGCCCTTCCCTGCCGCCAAAAGTTGTTTCTGCCATGGCTACCTGGTATTCATTCATAAGCCCGACAACAGAAAAAGTATGAGGTACCTGTTTAATCTTTCCAAGATACCTGCCAGTTTCCACTTCATATATTTCAAGCAGGCTACCGGCAGGATAATCCTGTGCGGGCATATAATACAATTCGCCATAAAATGTATGTGAATCAGCAGCATAGGAGATCATGGTTGCACCATTGATAGATGCTCCACGTGTAACAAGGAAGTTAGTACAAGCTTGATGTTCCGGTGCCAGTATAATTAATCCGGCAAAAATCAGGCACGTAGTAATAATTTTTTTATTCATCGCTGTTGTTG
>JBGPAO010000121.1:0-9246 GCA_041480755.1 Bacteroidia bacterium | reverse complement strand
TTCGCCTCACGCCTCACGCTTCACTGTTCACTGTTCACTGTTCACTGTTCACTGTTCACTGTTCACTGTTCACTGTTCACTGTTCACTGTTCACTGTTCACTGTTCACTGTTCACTGTTCACTGTTCACTTCTTAGAGTTCTCTAATCTTGATGTTTTTATACCAGACATTACTGCCATGGTCCTGCAGCACCAGGTGACCCTTTTTAGCAAGACCATAGGCGGGGTAGTCTTTCCATTTTCCGTTGGCAACCAGTTGCTTCCATTCATCTGTCCATAATTCATATTCCACGACTTTCAATCCGTTGAGCCAGTGCTCGACATGCCCGTTATTCACAATTATTGCGGCAGTGTTCCATTCACCTACAGGTTTTAGTACCTTATTTTTAGCCATGTGCATACCATAATTTGCTCCGGTCTTCTGCCATTCCTCAAGGGGATCAGGCCATCCCAACTCATCAATCACCTGGTATTCCGGACCGGTCGCATATGGAGTCTTATATGCCGGATCTTCTACAACCATGTATAGAATCCCGCTGTTTCCCCGTGGAGCTATTTTCCAATCCAGTTTTAATTCAAAATTTTCAAATTGATCTTCGGTGATAATATAACCTGTAGAGTCACTTCCCTTTCCCAGGCCTTTCAAGGTCCCGTCCTCAACCACCCAGGTGGCAGTAGTATTATTAAGATAAGGTCTCCAGCCGTTCATGGTCTGACCATCGAATAACAATTTCCACCCATCCTTTTTTTCCTTATGTGAAAGTGTATTAACCATAACAGATGTGGTTTGACATGAAAGCATAGTCAATATTACCAAAGTTACACAACATAGATAAAATATTTTTTTCATATAAAAGAATATTTAAGATTGAATAATCGGGATTTAAAAATATCAATTATTTGTTGTAATGTCAAACTAATAGTATTGACTTGCAAACCTTCTGAATTAGAGCGCGTGAATTATAACTGACTAATCTTTTTTACATACCCATAAAGCAGCTCTTCTAAGCATTTCTTTTTGTTCAGGTGCTTTAATTGATTCGGCATTATGGCCAAGGAGAGTCTGGAAGATCCTTCCTTTACCGTAATTATAAACCCATGCGAGTGGTTCATCTTTGCCTGTGTTTTTTGAATGAGCGGTGAGAAGTGGTTCAATTGGATCATCACCGACCTGGTTATAATAAAGTTCGTCTACAGTTTCAAATGAATCGATGCCCTCAGTTATGAAATGTCGTACAATTGTTTTATGCACTGAAAAAGTATCATATGCATCATGAGCGCTGGGACCCTGGTGATCCCACATGCGGCGGCAGATATTTCTGAATTCAGGCCAGTCTGAAGATCCTGCCCCGGGGAGGGAATAATGCCAGGCACCGTTGGCAAAGTGAATGATCAAAAGGCCGCCCCCGTTTTTCAGATAGTTAATAAATGCTTCTTTGGAACCAGCGCTCAGGCCTTCCGGTTTTTCCCAGTTACAATAATTCAACACAAGGAAATCATATTTTTTAAGGTCAAGCCGGGACAGATCTTCAATATCAGTTGATACCTCTGCTCTTATTCTTTCATCAATTTCAAGAGACTCTTTTATAACTGGCGTTGTTTCCTGCCATGGATGGTCCGGATGATGAAGACCAGTAAGTATCAGTCCTGTAATTCGCTGATCCTTATGTCTATGGCGGTTCTTATTTATGGATTGATCCTGATTCATACTGGTTCTGACATGACCAGTTTTACCGGTACAACCTATAAGAATTGCAAACAAATAAAAAATTATTAACCGAATGCTGAAGATATTTTTTTTCGTTGCAGTATTCATAAATTTATACATTAATGTTTTTAAGAAAAGTCACATCTTTAAAATTATAAATCTTTAAGTAAATTCATAAGACTTATTTATACCATGTTAATCAAAAAATAATTCAATGGGATCGCAAAAACTGATTTTAGCAATCGGGATATTATCGTTAATGATTTCCTGTCAGCAAACCTCTGTTCCCGAAGGAAACACTATAAAAAGAGAGTTTCATTCAATATCAGATGAGCTTGAAGAATTATTCAGGATAGAATTCCTGCCACAATTCAGGACAAATACTATTGTCGGACAAATATCAAGTTATGATACCACAGGAGGAAATAATGACGGATTTTCAGGGAAGTATTCGTATATCCGTAAAGAAGATGATAAGCTAATACTTTTTGATCTGAAGGGCCCGGGAGTTATTAACCGGATATGGACTCCCACGCCATCTGAAGACACAATTGAATTTTATTTTGATGGAGAACTTCAACCAAGGATCAGGGTAAGGTTTATCGACCTGTTTTCGGGCGAAGTTTATCCTTTCATCCATCCGGTTGTCGGAAATGAGGTGGGAGGATATTATTGTTATCTGCCAATTACATTTAGTAAATCCTGCAAAATAGCATATCTGGGGAAGGTCATGTATTTCCACCAGATTCAATACCGGTTATACGGTGAAAATAATTCTGTTGAGAGTTTCCCTGTTGACTGGTCTGAGGAAGAGAATAACATGCTTCAGAAAGTATCCGATTTCTGGAACGGGAAAGAGACATTTGGAGAAGCCAGGCTGAAATCAGTCTATCCGGATTACGTGGAGAAAACTGAAACCTTTTCATTAGCTCCGGGGGGATCGAAAAAAATATTTAGTAAGGGCAAGGGAGGAAGACTGGTTAAACTGGGAATTGGACCTGCTGATGTTTTTTCCGGATTATATAAGGATCTATTGCTGGAAGCCCGTTGGGATGATGAATTAAATCCTGCAATATTTTGTCCGGTAGCAGATTTTTTCGGCTATGCATACGGGAAACCTTCCATGCAGAGCATGCTTATGGGAAGCATTGATGGAATCAACTATTGCTATATTCCAATGCCCTTCGAAAATAAAGCTGAAATCAAACTAAACTATGGACGGAGAGCTGATGTTGATCAGCAGGCAGTCAGGATAACGGTAACAACAGGTTTTTCTGTACAAAAGAAAACTACTGATGAAGGGAGGTTTTATGCTGACTGGAATAAAGAAATAAATCCGGAAAGCGGTAAACCTTATGTATTCCTTAATACTAAAGGACAGGGGCATTATATAGCGACTATACTTCAGGCCCAGGGATTAAGACCGGGTATGACACAATTTTTTGAGGGTGATGATTCTACGGTTGTTGACGGAGTAATGCGCTTCCATGGGACAGGTTCGGAAGATTATTTTAACGGGGGATGGTATGCAATGCCCGACCGCTGGGACAGGTCTTTCAGCCTGCCGTTGCATGGATGCCTCGATTATTCCATTCCATATGCAAGAACTGGCGGATACCGGCTTTATATAACAGATAAAATAACATGGCAAAAAGCAATAATCCATACTATTGAACATGGCCCTGAGGGAAACAAATATCCGGTAGATTATACTTCACTGGCCTTATATTATAGTGATACGGCGCCTGAAGAAATATTGGATCCTGAACCCGGCTTGCGGGAAGTTTATATGCCGGATACGCTTATATTTCATCCTATTTTATTGAATATTAATGTTGGATTGGATATGAACGTTGAATATTCAGGCTGGGAAGATATAACTGTGACAGGAATTGATAACGGGCGGATCAGGATTGACCTGAGTGAAATAAATAAGGGAAGGTATCTGATGGCAGTTTCGTATAAAACGAATAAGAAAGGATGTGATTTTTCAGTATGGCAGAGGCAAAAAAGAATATCTGAAAAAATAAATACTTCTTCTGATAAAGAGGGAGAGATAATCACTGCTGACGCCGGGGAGATCCTGATCAATGATTTTTATAATTCAGTTACATTACAACTGGAACCGCCGGCTGAAGGAAAGTTGCTGAAGATAAATCGTTTAATGTTAATAAAGTATTAAGGAGCCCTCATTTAAATTAAATGGCATAATATGAAAAGTATAGCAGGATTGACACTAATCTTTCTCGGATTATGTTTTAATATGCAGGCAAAAAAATATACTCTCGAATCTCCCGAAAAAAGAATCGCAGTCACAATTGAAATTGGAGATAGAATATCTTATTCAGTTTCATGGCAGAATATCCGGATCATACAGCCATCTTCAATTTCCATGACCATTGACGGAAACCAGGTTCTTGGGGAAAATACGAAGGTCAGGAAGGTTGAAACAAATTTTATCAATGAAAAAATTTATCCGCCGGTAAAGCAAAAAAGGAAGGAAGTCACTGACAGGTGCAATGAAATAAAGTTCAGTTTTTATGGTAAGTGGGGCCTGATTTTCAGGGTTTATGATGATGGTGTCAGCTGGAGGTTTACGACCGGTTTTGATAAGGAAATAACAGTGATAAATGAAGAAGCAGTTTTTAATTTCCCTTATAATGATTCCATTTTTATTCCTTTCGTCAACTGCAAAAATAATCCGGATGATGTAGATTGTTTTCACAGCAGTTACGAAGAATTATACAGAAAACTGCCTGTTTCAGAGATTCCCAAGGATGTATACGGCCTGTTGCCATCACTCATCTGTCCGGCAGATAACAGGCCGCGAATTCTGATAACTGAGGCCGACCTTGAAGATTATCCGGGTATGTATCTTTGCGGAGAAGGTGGCGGCAGGGCTTCCTTAAAAGCTATATTCCCGGGATATCCGGTTGAATCCAGGGAGATTGGAGAAGTTTACACCTGGATGGCTGTTACCAGGAGGGCTGATTATATTGCCAGAACGAATGGAAACCGCAGGTTCCCGTGGAGAATTATTGTGATTGCAGAAAATGACAAGATGCTGGCTGAGACAGACATCGTGTATCGTCTTTCCGGTGAATGCCGTCTTGATGATGTCAGCTGGATCACTCCGGGGAAATCGACATCCGAATGGCTGATTGCCAATAATATTTATGGAGTTGATTTTAAATCGGGCTGGAATACAGAAACGTATAAATATTATATTGATTTTATATCAAAATTCGGAATGAAGTATGTACTGTTTGATGCAGGCTGGTCGAAGCCGCAGGACATTTTCGAACTCAATCCGGAGATGGACATGGATTGGCTGGCCGCATATACGAAGGAGAAGAATATCGGCCTTGTTCTCTGGACCTCAGCACTTGCAATGGAAAAACAAATGGATGCTGCACTGGAACAATTCTCAGAATGGGGAGTGAAAGGAATAATGGTTGATTTCATGAACAGGGATGACCAGCCAACTATTAATTTCCTGCATAAAGTAGCTGAGAAAGCCGCAGAAAAACATATTATGGTTGATTTTCATGGTGTATCAAAGCCGGAGGGCCTCCACAGGAAATATCCGAATGTGATGACACGTGAAGGATTTATTGCCTATGAATATGATAAATGGTCAGATATACTGACTCCCGAATATGAAGTAACCATTCCATTTATCCGGATGGTGGCAGGCCCAATGGATTACGAACCGGGAGCCATGCAGAATGCCCAGAAAAATGATTTCAGGATGATCGATGAAAGGCCCATGAGCCAGGGCACCCGTATCCATCAGATGGCTATGTTTATAGTATATGAAAGTCCTTATGCAAAGATGGGAGGCAATCCTTCTGATTACCTGAAGGAACCTGAATATACGCAGTTTATTGCAGACATGCCAACAGTCTGGGATGAGACACAGATCCTGGAAGGTAAGGTTAGCGATTATATCATTATTATGAGAAAAGCTGAGAACGGAGATTTTTATTTAGCAGGCATGACAGACTGGTCGCCGCGTAAATTCAATATTGACTGCTCATTTCTTGGTGAAGGGGATTACACTGCTGTCATATATCAGGATGGCATCAATGCAGACCGATATGCAAGTGATTACAAGAGAACCGGGTTAAGAGTGAACAAATCTACAAATCTGAATATTGAAATGGCTCCGGGAGGATGGTGGGTTGGGAGGTTTCAGAAGTGAATATATATATAATGCTTATTCGACCAGAAACTCACCAATTGCCCGCACAATTTTCCCGTCCTTTGTAATACCTCGTATTATTACCGAGTATTTTCCCCCTATATCAGAAGTATAAAACTCAATTCTTTTAACACTATCAGGAGCCAGGTTTATATGAGGGAACCAGCACAAGGTAGCCCTGAGATCTGGTATTCTATCCCGATTTATCTGCTTTTCATAGTCCGGGTAAAAAACTTCCTTCGAATTATAAAAAGTATTGTAATTGATAATTGTTGAATTAGCCGGGAGTTGCACTCCAGCCCGGTCACCTTCTTTTGAAACGAGATTGATTATTCCACCATAGTAATTATTTCCTCTTATGTAAACGGTATTTATGATATCAATATAATCAATGCGCCGGGGACTTACAGGCAGTATACTTTCAATATCCAGTACCGGTACATAATCAAGCAGAATTAAAGGAAGATAAAATGACATATCGACATATTTTCCCAATACAACCATGGATCTTTTGTTTTTCTCCTTTATCAGCCTAACGCTGGGTATTAACTCGAAAAAAAATTCTTCCAGATTAGGAAGCATTATATAATCATCAGTCCGGTATTTTAAGTCGGGATTACCGTAAAAAGGAAAGTCTGCTTTGGATTTATTGATAGATAAAGTATCATTTTTATCAGACATAAATGAATTTTCAATCTGGCTATTCACCATTATCTCCTCGACTAGGTCCTGTCGTTCAAGAAAAAAATCAACAGTTGATACTGGAAAACCTGAATATTCTTTTGAAAATTCATCCTCCATAATTATCTGAATGTCATCTTGTTCTTTTGCATCAACGGTAAAAAGGACATCATGAGAGCCCGAATGGTCAGGAATTGAAAAGTGCATCTTTCCTCTCCCATCTGTAATAAATTCAAAACAATCGGGATCTGATCCCAGCAAAGTCATGTATATTCTGGAATTAGCCAGGGCTTGTTGGCCCTGTCTGCGGATAACGTAACCGGATATGGACAGGCCGGTCGATTCCGGGTAGTACTTTATCCCATCAGTAATAATTTTAACATTTCCACCCTGATCCGCAGTATAACTATAATCTGTATCAAGATATCCATTCTTTATAATTGTTATGCAATAGCCTTCGGGAGAGATACCTGTATTTATTTCTTTAAGCTGTACTGTCACTTTCTCCCGTTTTCTGTAACTTAATTTATCAGATGTGTATTTGATTCCTTCAACGAATCCGGCATTTGATTCCGGGACAACAGTTTCCGGGATCGGCATTTTTAAGTCTGATACAATGATCTTATAAGGATTGACTATCGCCAGGGGAACACATAAATAACCAGATGGGGGAAAATTCCGCATCCATCTGGTATAAGCGCGGATGTAATATGAACCGGTTGTCAGGGTATCAGGTATGATTATCTGGCCTGATGAACCCCGGTTATTTAACATATATTTGGCCTGGGCGACAGGAGTATTATGATTATTAGTCAATTCAATGTATATTACCCTGCTCAAATTATTCTCCGGCTGCAGTTCATTGTTCATATTAAACACCCTGAACATTACAGGTTCGCCGGATGCATATAAACTTCGGTCGGTAAAAAGTTGAAATTTTTCCCTGTAGAGTGGTGAATTAAGCAGTATTGAATCATCCCTTTGGCCAACGGCAGGAATTGATTCATGCACATACATGAAGCCGGTCAGAAGAATGAATTTAATTATGATCCTGCACATATTATTCCCAGAAATAAGGTTCTATATTTGTTCCTCCTTCAACAGTACAATTAAAACATCTTCTCGGACCGATTCCGAATGGAAAACCGGCACCGGCTGGAGAAAGGGAGATCAGATAAACCGGATACATATTATGATCTGGCATTTCATCCATATTATTTATGGTGTCCAGGCTACAATCATTACCGGGAAACCTGATTTCGCGATGGACATCCACAAAAATCCTTTTTTCTGATGATGAAGAGACATTGAAATATCCAAGCACCAGTTCATCGGGATCGTCCACATTATAAACATTACCCCTGATATGGGGAGGTTGTGTTTCGTATAATCCTCCGCTCTCCTGTTGCTGCTTGCGGATCTGATCCCAATATTGAAATGCATCATCACTGATGGAGTACTGTTTAACGAGCAGGCTGTATTTTATCTTTAAACGGCTGGTCTGGTTGGAAACATAATGAAGAGGGTACCTGGTTATCCTGTTACTGACAGAATATTTTGTTGATGCCGTGAAGATGTTGTTTACCCTTCCTGTATACCAGCAGTAATAGTATATTAACGGGTCAGGCATACTATGTAAAACACCATCAAAATAATTTTGTATAAAATAGGCTGAATGATATTCATAGGTCTCTACCAGTTCCCACCGATAATTACGCGTCTGGTCTTCCCTGGCATTGATATCAATATAAAATTGAACACCCTCAAGGGATTGTTCAGGATCAGATGTCCCCACAGTCTCTATCTCAAAATAAAGGCTTTCAATGGAAGGACAGGGAGATGGCAGAATTTGATAATCAGATTCATATTCCTTTCCATCAACTGTGTTGAAAACGAGTTTATAAGCAGTCCCGGGCACCAATTGGGAGGCCGTCATCCAGTTATAGTAAACGCCATCTCCCTGCAAATAAAACGGGTAACTGTTCCCGTTTTTGTCAATAACTCTTACCTGGCAATTATTATCAGGAATTAGTGAGGGATTGCTTAATGGGGATGACCGCGAAATATATATATTCTGGAGGCCGGGCTGATCAGTCAGCAATCCTTCCACGACGAGGGAATTCTGACTCTCATTTATAACAGGAGTATATGGTTCAACACAACCCGGTAAAAAGAAAGTCGCGAGCCATAAAAACAGGATAGTCCTATTCGCTGGCATAATTTCCAAATTTAAAATTCCATGATATAGTTGCGATCATTGTCCCAAACACTGACATCTTATATCCATTGATTTTCCCTTCCTCAGACCTGAAATAAACTGAGTATGCATTCTTCCTGCCGGTTACGTTATAAAAATTAATCATCCAGTAACTGTGAATTGCTTTTTTAGATTTGAGATTTCCTTCCAGGTTGATTGAAAGATCTGTCCTGAAATAATCAGGGAGGCGGTATTTATTTCTTGCTGAGAAATTCACTAACGGCTGTCCATTTAAATAATAGACTGAAATGGGATAGGTAACAGGTCTTCCTGTATTATAGATTAAATTACCTGAAAAGCTTAACCTTCTGTTGATCCGGTAATTTAAAATGACATTTAACGCATGGGGCTTATCATAATTGGCAGGATAACCCAGGCCATTATTTATTTGTTCCCA
>JBGPAO010000120.1:0-9290 GCA_041480755.1 Bacteroidia bacterium | reverse complement strand
TAAAAGATTTGAATAAGCTTCAAGGATATGCAGATGGGTATTTGTCGTTTTTTTCTCATTTATATCCTTGTCGCTCAGCCTGAGGTCATCAAGAATTTTCCAGTCCCGGCTGTAGGCTTCAAAATAACCGTTTCGATCCGGGTCAAAGCTGTGCTTTTCAATTAGTTTGAAAATATCCTGTGCTGATTCCAGAGCCTTTTTATTTCCTGTGGCTTTATAGTATTCGCTGAGTGAATAGATCGCAAAGGCCTCTGCATATATTTGTTTTTTAGATTCCATGGGATTGCCCTTATGATCCAGCATCCAGTATATCCCGCCATTTTCCTTATCGACAAAGTGATCAACAATAAAATTATAAGACCGTTTGGCCATATCAAGATATTTTTTGTCCTTGAACATACTGTAGGCAGATGAGAACGTCCAGAGTATTCTCGTATTCATGACTGCACCTTTGCCGGCATCTTTGGTGATTTTTCCATTATTGTCTGCCCAGCCATAGAATCCGCCCTGTTCATTATCAACCATACGATTTATCCAGAACGGGAGGATCTTTTCTCTGAGATGAAGTGTAAGTTCTTCCTTCAGGGTGTTTAGTTTTATATTCATTTTCAGGTTTTTCTATGAGGCTTATTGAAATTTATTATTTAAATCTCCTTCCTAATCCTCCCAAAAATTCTTCGTCTATTTCGATCAGATATTTTAATTCTTCACTGTTCACGACTCACGACTCACGCTTCACCGTTCACTTATAAAGATCCGGAAGCTCATCTTCAAACAGGATACACTCATCATCCCTGAATTTCTTGAAATCCGCGGCAGAGGGATGGCCAACGAAGGGCGCATAATGATGATCGGGCCTTGCATTTCTCCAGACAAGCACCCAGGCTATCCTGCATGTCAGAGAATCGGTTTTAATTCTCTTAAGTATTGTTTCTGTCCACCAGTCGGGAACAGGTATTGAAGCAAGTCCGGTTTCAGTCCAGGCAGGTATCTTGTCCAGCCGATCAGAAAGATTGGCAATCAGATGAAGTTCTTTGATAGTTTTTGATGCAGATTCCTGGTCCCTTACAGATCCATAATCATCAAATCCGATAACATCAACAAATCTATCCCCGGGGTACCTGTCAAGATAATACTCCTCCGAATCAAAGTTGTCAGTAGAATATGCATACAGCAGATTATGAACATTCTTTACCGAGGTGAGATAATCTTTTGTGAACTGCCATAGCTTGATAAACTCTTCACTTGTACAAAGTTCTTTTCCCCACCAGAACCAGGAGCCGGTCAGTTCATGATAAGGCCTGAAAACAACCGGGATCAGTTCACCATCATTTCCCTTCAGGCTCAGCATAAATTGTGCAACCAGGTCAAGTTTCTGTTTCCAGGCATCATGGTGGCTTCCGCCTGGTATAATATGGGATACCGCTCTTCCGCTTGTATCCCAGGCACTTCCTCCTGTAACAGGATTATGTTCATGCCAGCTGATTGTTATCACTCCTCCCCTTTCATAACCTTCACGGATCCATTCTTTCATCTTTGAAAATGAAACGCTGTCAAGATTCCGGTCACCTTCAATATTGCCTATTTCCCATCCATAGACTGCCGGATAGGAACCCGAAGTTTCCTTTACATCCGACCTGCCCGGTTCTTCCCACCACTTCACTCCATAGGCAAGATCATCCTGATGTCCGAATAAAACTTTTGTACTGGCCAGTTCTTTCAGGTTATTATATAAAGCTTTCGTTTCAGCTGTCGCAAGTGAATCGCAGGGCCCAACGGCCCATTCCTGGTTAGCTTGCTCCTGTCCTTTTTTTTGCCCGGTGCAAGAACAAAGAATAACGACGAAAAAAAATGAAATTAAATTGTAAATACCTGTTTTCATTTTAATTGTTATTTATATTATAGTGGAAAATTCTGAATTCTGAATTCTGAATTCTAAATTTTCCCCACGCCCAATTCTCACACTACCCTGTAACCTGTACCCTGTAACTTGTAACTTCTTCCCGCTTCAAAGTAATACTTCAACAGTACAACCCTCGCCCTCATTTGATGTTACTTCAATAGTTCCCCGGTGCATCATTATAATCTGCCTTGACAAACTCAGGCCAATTCCGGTAACCCCTGGTTTTGTGGTAAAAAATGGAACAAATATCTTATCAAGCGTCTCTTTGTTAATTCCCTTCCCGTTATCTTTCACTTTAATCTTTACCTGATAGCCTGGCAGCTCCTCAATAATCAAGTCAATTCCGGGATATTTCAATCCTTCGACAGCTTCTACAGCATTCCTGATCAGATTGATAAGAACCTGCTCAAGAAGGTCAGGATCGCCTCTGATTTTTTTCGGTTTCCCGAAATAGCTTATTGAAAAATTAATGCTCTTACCCTCAATTTCCGGGAGATACAATGTAGTAATTTTCTTCAACAAAGTGCTGATATCAATTGATTGAATTTTAGGGGTCGGTACCCTGGTCAGATTCTGATAGGCTGTTGTGAATTTCATTAAACCCGAACTCCTGTCCTGGATTGCTTCTAAACCATCAGACAACCTGTTTATAGTTTTTTTATCCTGCACTGCCATAGAATTATCCTTAAGCAGACTATTAAGGGAACTGCTGAGAGAAACAATGGGTGTTACGGAATTCATAATTTCATGGGTCAATACCCTGATAAGTTTCTGCCACGCTTCAAGTTCCTTTTCATCAAGCTCGGCCCTTATATCATGCACGGAAACAAGTATAAAAGGCTGTTCTCCGAGTTTGAACCGCGATACCTGGAAAGAAAACGGCTTTTCAGTATTTCCTGCAATCCACCTGATTAATTGATGTTCACCGGGAGGTATTTTATGTATGATACCAAGAAGTTTTTCTGATAAATCTCCCAGGTTGATTCCCGTACGAGCTTTTTCCATATCCAATAATTCCCGGAAAGCTTTATTTACCAGATGTATTTTCCCATCCAGATCAACAGAAAGGATTCCAACACCCGATTGTTCGATCATGCTGCCCAGGTACTGGCTCCTGGTTTCCTTTTCCTTGCTAAGTATTTTAAGTTTATCATTTACCGCATTCAGTATATCATATAACCTCCTGAATGAACTTCCTTTTCTTGCATCACTTAAACGGATTGAATAATCATCGGCTAATAACGATGAGAAGAAATTTTCCAGTTTTGAGTTTAGTCTGTCAATATAAAAAAATAATTCTGCAACCTGGATTATTACCACAATACCGATATAAGCAGACCTGAGATAATGACCACCTGTCAGCCAGAATGCCAGTAGCGACAGGATTACTATAAGTAACAGTATCCTGATAATAATATTTATTCTGAAATTAGTGTAAATCATATTTTTGCATTCTTCGGTATAATGATCCACGGGTTAATCCTAATTCACTTGCAGCTTTTGAAACATTTCCTCCATATTTTTTCAGGCAACGGTCAATTGCCCATTTTTCAAGAACCTCAAGATCATAATTGTCGCGGATTAACTCCTCCGGGCTGTCCTTAACCAGAAACTGAAAATCTGAAATTTTGAGTGATTTTCCATCACTCATAATTACTGCACGTTCAATTGCATGTTGCAATTCCCTTATATTACCCGGCCATTCATACTGTTGTAACCTTCTCATAACCTGGTCAGGAAGAATAAGATTTTCCTTCCTGTATTTCCTGCTGAAAAGGGACAGAAAATGATTTGCAAGCGAAGGTATATCTTCCTGCCTTTGACGTAAAGGCGGAATCTCAATTTCCACAGTATTAATCCTGTAAAGAAGATCCTGCCGGAATGTGCCCTGTGAGGCCATCTGTTTAATAGGCTGGTTAGTTGCACAGATCAACCTGATATCTACTTCGATAGGACGGTTACTGCCAATCCTGTGAATTTCCCTGTTCTGAAGGGATGATAATAACTTTGACTGCAGAGGCAAAGTCAGGTTGCCGATTTCATCCAGGAACAATGTACCACCTGATGCCGCTTCAAATCTGCCAACCCTGTCTTCTGAAGCATCCGTATAAGATCCTTTCTGATGTCCAAACAATTCACTTTCAAAAAGAGTTTCAGATAAAGATCCCAGATCCACATTTATAAATACTTCATCATGCCTTGAAGAATTCCTGTGGATTTCCCTGGCAATAAGTTCCTTGCCTGTACCATTTTCACCCAGGATCAATACGTTCACATCCGTCCCGGCAATTTTATTTATGTCACCTTTCAGCTGCCTGATTGAGGGAGAATCTCCAATTATGGCAGAATAATTATAATCAAGTGAAGAAATAAGGGCTGACTTTTGCAACTGCAGTTTATTAACTTTTTTCCTTGATTGACTTAATTTGTAAGCAGCTGATATTGTACTCAGCAATTTTTCGTTCTGCCAGGGTTTGACTATGAAATCAATGGCTACCATCTTCATCGCTTTAACAGCTACGTTAACATCTCCATAAGCTGTAATGATAATTATATTCAGGGTGGGATCTTCCTTTAACATTTTTACCAGCCATTGCATACCCTCTTCACCGGATGTATCACCTGGTTTAAAATTCATATCCAGCAGGATAACATCCCAGTATCCCGCGTTAAGTTCAGATGGAATAAGTAAAGGATCTTTTAAGGTCTGAACTTTGCTATAATGTTGTTCAAGTAATGTTGAGACCGATAAAAGGATATACGGGTCATCATCAATAATTAATATATTCCCTTTGTTCATATTACAATATTACTGAATTGTCCAAAAATGGACAAAAGTATGTCCATATATGGACAAAATAAATAATTCATGAATAATGTATATAATTGATATTTAATATCTTATAACTAAAGGCATGCGGTTTGATTATTTCATTTCAAAATTCAATTTATGTTTCAAAATATATTCAAAATTGCGGTCAGGATTTTATTTAGAAATAAAATTTATTCTGCCATTAATCTTCTGGGACTTACTATTGGGATTGCCTGCTCTCTGCTGATTCTCATTATGGTATGGGATCAGATGACATATGACAGATTTCATGATAATGCAAAAAGAATTTTCCTGGTACAGCAAACTATGGATTTAGGAACCGGGGAATATACCACCGACAGATCAGGTGGCGCTTATGCACAGGCATTAAAAGATGGTTTTCCTGAAGTTATTAATACTACAAGATTAAGTTCGGCAGGAGAGCTTTTATTATCATATTACCCGATTAAAACTGATAGTAGTAAAGTTGGGAATGTTGCAGATGTAAAAAAAATCATTGAGGACCTTGTAATAGCTGCCGATTCATCATTTTTTGAAATTTTCAGTTTTACTCTTCTAAAGGGGAATCCAAAATCTGCTCTTAAAGAACCCTACTCAATTGTCCTGACAAAAGAAATGGCTGAAAAATACTTTGGGAATGAGGATCCGATGAATCAGACGATCCGTATTAACCAGAAATTTGATTTTAAGGTTACAGGTGTTGCTGATAAATATCCGGATAATTCGACAATCAGGTTCGATTTCCTGGTTCCTTTTCCATTTCTGGATAAACTGGGCTGGGATATTTCCAAGTATGAAGGAAATCCCTTTCAGACCTTCCTGCTTCTTAATAATCCTGATAATTATAAAAGTATTAGCGAAAAACTGCCTGCCTTTTTTTCTGGTCTTTTTGATAACGACATCAAGGCAGTTCAAAAGTTATTACCTTTTTTAAAAATGAACCTGTTTGGAGAAAGTCGCAATTTTTGGGCAGTACTTATGCTATCGATACTGGCTTTCCTAATCCTGATGATTGCCTGTATCAACTTTATGAATCTTTCAACAGCCCGGTTTCTTACACGAACAAGGGAAGTTGGAATCAGAAAAGTTGTCGGTGCATCCCGTAGTAAACTTATTGCGCAATTTATCGGAGAGACCGTGATTATGGCATTTATATCAATCAACATTGCTATTCTTGCCATAGATATTATATTACCATCTTTTAACAAGTTATTGGAAACTAAGCTGGTTCTGGATCTGAAAGATCCTGCCTTCTTTATTCTTCTCATAATTCTTTTGCTCTTTACGGGACTCATTGCAGGCAGCTATCCGGCATTTTTTCTGTCATCCTTTAAACCCGTTGATGTACTTAAGAAAATCATAATCCCAGGTTCAAGAGGTGGTTTCCTGAGAAAAGCGCTTGTGGTCATTCAGTTCGTTTTCTCTATAATCTTCATTATAGGTACAGTCGTAATTTTCAAGCAGTTCAATTTCATGCAAACCTCCAAGATGGGTGTAAATCGCGAAAACATTATATATCTCCCTGTCAGAGGTGAACTTGCAAATAATTATAATTATATGAAACAAGAATTGCTAGCCAATCCCGATATATTATCTGTTACAACCAGTTCAAATATTCCTGTTTTTGTGAGTCGGGGTGAAGTTAAGTGGGGATTAAATTCAGAAGATAATAATGACCTGGCAAGGATCTTATCGGTTGGTTATGATTTCCAAAAAACTTTTGGTGTTAACCTGAAAGAAGGAAGATTCTACTCACCTGAATTTGCCGCTGACAGTATTGATAAAATTATATTGAATGAGTCCGTAATTAAAAAACTGGGAATGGAATCACCTCTTGGTAAAACGATCTTCTTTTTAGAGAAACCTTACACTATAATTGGTATAACAGATAATTTTATATCATTCCCTGTAAAATTAGGCGGAGAAAGTTTAATTCTGCCTTTCCAGAAGGTCGGGGATTTCATTTTTATTAAAACTGAACATAAACGATTACCTGCTACTTTGAGTTACATTGAGGGTATACATGAAAAATTCAATCCCGATTATCCTTTCATCACTTTTTATATGGATGATTATCTTGATCCGATCTCTGATATGATGGATAAATCCTCAAAGCTTATTCTGTGCTTTACTTTTTTCGGGATTTTTATTTCATGCCTGGGTTTGTTTGGATTATCCACCTTTGCAGCAGAACAAAAGACCAGAGAAGTCGCAATCAGGAAAGCGATGGGTGCAAGTATCAGGCGAATCCTGTTACTTGTAAATACAGAATTCTTAAAGCTTGTATGTATTGCTTTCATAATTGCGCTGCCTCTGTCAATATTCCTGATAAATTTTATGTTAAAGAACTTCTCAAGGAGGATTGAAGTTGAATCCGGAATTTTTATATATACGGGATTATTGATCGTGATAATTTCGTTCCTAACCATTTTTTACCAGGCTCTTAGGTCTGCCACACGAAATCCTGCAGATTCACTCAGGTACGAATGAAGGAGCATGGAGCAAAAAGAAATGCCTAAAATTACAAATGCCTAAAATGCCTAGAATTGAAAACACAACACAACAGCACTACTTTATACTACTGCACTTTTGACAATTGATGCACAATTGAATGGCACGAACGAAGTGAGCAGAATGACAATAGAAGCATTATTGAAGAACCACTGAAAAACAATTAAAGTACCATGATAAAAAACTACTTACTGATCGCCATCCGAAATCTTTGGAGACAGAAGCTTTACAGTATTTTGAACATCCTCGGACTTTCCCTGGCTCTTGCAGTGAGCATGATTATCCTGAGCCATGTAAGAACCGAACTGAGTTATGATAAACATTTTCCTAAAGCAGACCGGATATACAGGATCATTAATAAAACAATAGGCCCCCGCGGTGAGTGGGACTGGGCAAACGGTGCTCCATTAATGGCAGAACAGATACAGGCTTTTGTCCCGGAAATTGAAAAAATTACCAGACTCAGGCCATTAGAAAATATAATCATTGAAGACAGGTCAGATACCAGCAATATCAAGAAATATGAAGAGAATCTTGGTTATTATGCTGACTCAACTATCTTCGACATCTTTGATATCAGGATTTTAAGCGGGAATAAGGAAACAGCCCTTACAAATCCCGGTTCAATCGTACTTACACAAGCCCTGGCACATAAAATATTTGGTAATGATGACCCTGTGGGGAAGGTTCTTTATTTAGGTGGCTATGACTTTCCTCTCCCAATAACTGCCGTAATGAGTGATTTTCCGGAAACTTCTCATTTTAAAATTAGTTTTTTTATAGACTGGCAGTCATTTATATTCATGATGAAAATGATGAAACTTGAAGATTTATATAATGAGCACGGATGGGCAGGTGTCTATACTTACGTCTTGCTAAAAGAAAAAGTCAAAGCAAGTGATCTCAAATCGAAACTTTCGGACTTCCGCAAAGACTTTTACAGTTCCTTCCATCATCCTGAAGATATTAATACCGGTGAATTTGCCCTTCAACCCATAACGGATATTCATCTAAGATCAAACCTTGAACAGGAAATGGGACCAAATGGCAACATCAATTATATTATTGTATTTACGATTGCAGCCATTTTTATCCTGATAATCGCAGGAGTCAATTATGTCAATATTGCCACCAGCAAAGCATTCAGGAGGATTAAGGAGGTTGGCCTTCGTAAAATCGCCGGGGCACGAAGTATGCAAATAGTTAACCAGTTTCAGAGTGAATCATTTCTGACTACATTTATTTCTGCTGCGATATCCATTCTCTTAATAGACCTGATTACTCCATTATACAACTCTTTAGCAGGTAAAAGTATTACTGTAAGTAATGTTTTCACACCTGGAAATATTATTTTATTCATTTCTTTAGTTGTTTTGCTGGGAAGCCTTTCAGGTATATACCCTTCCTTGTTTGTTTCAGGATTTAAGCCTGTTACTGCGATAAAAGAGTTTAAACTATCCAGGTCAGGAGCCAACCTGCTGAGAAAAATCCTGGTTGTCTTTCAGTTTGCGATATCTGTATTCATGATATTCTCCACCATTGAAATTTATCGGCAGATGAAATATTTCAATGAGAAAAATCTTGGATTTGATATGTCACAGGTTATTAATATATCACTTAATGGAACAGCACGAGATATGGCCGTGAATACTCCTCAGACATTGAAAGGCGAATTGCAGAAGTTACCCTGTGTGCTGCGCACTTCCCTGACAAGTCAGGTTATTGGTGACAGATTCAGCGTGGAAGGATGGAGACCAGACCAACCTTCAGAAAATTATGACAATCCTTCAGTCCGGTTTCTAAGGGCAGATGAAGATTTTCTGCCATTATTGGGTATTCCTGTTGCTGAGGGCAGGAATTTCGATAACCCAACAGGAAATAACAGTGAATTTATCATGAACAAACTGGCTGTTGAAATTTTGGATATTGATGATCCCATTGGAGAAAAAGGCACAACGCTTTTCGGAAACAAAGGAGAATTAGTTGGTATCACAGAGAATTTTCATTTTGCCAGCCTTCATAATCTGATTGAACCGCTGGTAT
>JBGPAO010000119.1:0-9369 GCA_041480755.1 Bacteroidia bacterium | reverse complement strand
TCGGCACCCGGTTCCATCGCAAGCCATGGATCCCATAGGCCCCGATCCGTATAAGTGGCAACATTATAAAATACCTGGGCTGGTGATACTGCTATCTCTTTTTTCGCTGTTACTTTGACGGTTGCAGGCATAAGAAGAGGAATGATCAGTAAAAATGCTGCAAGGATTAGCACAACGATGAGTAACCATTTCAGGACTTTCATGTGTTGAATTTTTAGTTAAGTAAATTTAAATTAAAACTTTCAAAATTATTTAATATCGGTTAATCTCATTTGAAAGTTATCATCATTTCCAACTTTTTAACAAATAGATCAATAAATTGAGATTTCAAGTATTGGCACTGTATGGCTTAAATATTGCCCTTCTGCCGGTAAGGTATGTATTTTCTCCAATACGTCCATTCCTTTAATTACTTCCCCGAAAGCCGCAAAACCCTGTCCACCGGGATTTCTCTTACCACCATAATCCAGTTCGGGCTGGTCCCCTATGCAAATAAAAAATTCACTTGTTGCAGTTCCCGGCTGCCATCTTGCCATTGAAATAACACCGTTTTTATGAAGTATTCCGGTTTCTTTTGTCGTTTCATGCCTTATCGGGGGCAGCATTGCCGGGTGATTATCCTCATATAATCCACCCTGGACAACCTCAATCCTGATGCTGTCATCCGGCTGATTATCCATTCTTACCACCCTGTAGAAAAATGCCCCTTTATATCGTCCTTCTTCGACATATTTAATGAAATTGGCAACCGTTTCAGGTGCTCTTTCAGGATACAACCCGATAATAATATCACCATATTCAGTTTTAATTAATACCCCGGGATTGTTTTCACAACTGCCTGAAAAAAGGATTACGGAAAATATTACCAAAATTATTTTCAGACATTTCATATTTTATTTCTTTTGCAAATTCAACAGCTCCACTTTTCTGAACTGAACTGGATGGCTTTCTGCCTGCAGAGCAATATAACCCTCTTTAAGCGGAGTGCCTTCCGGAACAGGATAATTTTCCGGCAGTGAATACCCGCCTATAATTGGTCTGGAATATGTCAGGACAGTATCTCCATCTATAACATGATGAATTATAGAATCCCCATATATATGCAATTCAACAGTAACCCATTCCTCTCCCCGGTATGTTTTTGAGGATGAACTGACACAATGGTCTGTAACAAGCGTATCATCCATATATATATGAGTTCCAGGTGTACAGACATTTGCAGTAGTGCGTTCACCGGTTTCATAACCTCCCAGGAACTGGGCTTCAACACAAACCGGGAAATCCTGGTCAAGTCCCATGCTTTCTGCTGACTGCGAATGGAACATAGCTCCGCTATTCTTAAAAGCCCAGTCTTCACCACCGGGAACCTGTTCTCCTACAAAACGGTATTCCACTCTCAGAATATAATGAGAGAATTTATCCTTATAAAATATATGACCATATTCTCCCTTAAACGTATCGTACTGATCATAGCAAACCTTAAGCAATCCATCTTCGACCCTGACTGTATTGTTGAAATTATTATTAAGCTCATACCCGGAGAATTTTATATCCCAGCCGGTGAGATCCTTGCCATTGAATAACTGGATCCATTCCTGTTCAGCCGGCTTTTTCCCGGGCTGCTGGCAGGCTGTGACAAAGATCAATAACAATAAATAATATTTTTTCATAATTAAATCATTTAAATAATACCGGCATGAAGTTATTAAAAACTTTGACTGTATATTTCTTTTCCGTCGCATAGCAATGGATGCAGCATTTTCATGACAGGAGGATTGTCTGGTTATTAACATTATTCCCATCTTTGTAATACAATAAAATGACAGATCAGAAGGATATAAAAATCAAGCTCCATCCGGGTGGTCCGGAGATTCCGGTCAGGCCAGGTACACCGCTGATGGATGTATTGCATGAATACGGGATTGAGTTTCCATGCGGAGGGAAAGGTACATGCGGCTCCTGCAGGTTCAGGCTGATTAAAGGCTCTCTCCCTCTTTCACAGAAGCATAGATCATTACTATTAAGTCTCGGACAGCCCGAAAATATGCGCCTTGCCTGTATGTCTGCCCCGGATTCCAATGTCACTATTGAGATTCCTCAATTTGAAACAGTAATTCTTGCCGATAATTCCCGGTTTGAATTTGATCCATTACCCGGATTTGGCATTGCAATAGACCTTGGGACGACAACACTGGTTGCCCAATTGCTTGACCTGGCTTCAGGCCGGGTACTGAATGTGGCTACAGCGCGCAATCCACAGGGAAAATATGGTTCAGATATAATGTCAAGAATTGAGTATGCGCTGATCAGGGAACAGGCTGACACCTTAAAACATCTGATCCGTGATAAAATCAGGGAAATGATTTATAAACTTCTAAAGGGATACACTGAGAATGTAAATAAAATAATTCTGGTTGGTAACACAGCCATGCATCATCTTTTCTGTGGTTTTGATGTAAGGCCTCTGTCTTTTTATCCTTTTGAATCGCCGAATACCGGAATTCGGAATTTTTATCCCTCCGAACTGGGCTGGGAGTTAGATGAAAAAACGGAAATTGTATTTATGCCGTCAATCGGATCATTTGTCGGCAGCGATATCCTTGCCGGCATCTTCGCCACCCGACTGCACTTGAGCAAAGAATATCAGGTACTTATTGATCTTGGCACTAACGGAGAGATTGTTGCCGGCAACAGGGAAAGGATTTTTTGCGCTTCCACTGCTGCAGGACCTGCCTTTGAAGGCGCCAGGATCACTATGGGAATGACTGCTTCTGCCGGGGCAATATCTTCTGTCAAAGCAGATAATGGAAAATTTGACTGTCATACTATCGGGAATATTAATCCTGCAGGAATTTGTGGAAGCGGTATCATCGATGCAATGTCAGTATTCCTGGAAAAGAAGCTGATGAATGATTTTGGAGATATTTTATCGGATCAGAATCAAATATTTCTTGTTAACGATGTCTTTATAAACCAGAAAGATATCCGTGAAGTTCAACTGGCTAAAGCTGCTATAGCTTCGGGACTTGAGATTTTATATAAACAACTTGGTATCACCCGCAAGGATATTGATAATCTTTATATTGCAGGTGCTTTCGGTAACTATATTAATATACCTAATTCCCTTAAAATGGGATTATTGAATATCCCTGAAGAAAAAGTAAGAAAAATGGGTAACACTGCCCTCATTGGAGCCAAAATGTTTCTGTTTACTAATCCTGACCGGATAAAAAAAGTCCTGAAAATCACCCGGCATATCAGTCTTGAATCAGATCCTGAGTTTCAGGAACTATTCATTCAGAATATGCTGTTCGGAAAAAATGATTAATTTATCTTCTTTATTATCGCGTTAGTCATTAAACATGAAAATGAGTTTTAGTTTATCCTGCCCTCTGTTTATAAAATTCATATTGATTGTAATCTCCGTGAATATAATTGCATTGAATTCATTCTGTCAGAGTGCTGAACTAAACGGGATGTTAGCCGGCTGGGGAACCGCCAGTTACAGTGAAAAACTGAACGGCATGCTGGGAATCCGGTATGTTCCCTCTCTGAACATTAAATATCCCGTCAGAGAAAAATTTTCCTTTGATAGCGAGATATCATTCAATGCGTGGGGTTCAGGTATATTCTGGTCCGATGACAGCATTGAATTAAACGAAAAAATCAAACCCTACAGAATATGGCTGAAATTCTCAGGTGACCAGTTTGAGATCAGGGCCGGATTACAGAAAATTAATTTCGGATCCGCTGTTATGCTAAGGCCTCTGATGTGGTTTGACCGGATAGATCCGCGTGACCCATTGCAAATCACAGACGGCGTTTATGGACTGCTGGGGAGATATTATTTCCTTAACAATACTAACATCTGGATATGGGCCCTGTATGGTAACAACAATCCAAAAGGATGGGAAGCAGCCGGAACCTGGCCAAAAAGACCAGAACTGGGAGGAAGGATACAGGTGCCACTACCATCAGGTGAAATCGCAGGAACTTATCATTATCGTCAGGCAGATTTCCGTGAAATTAATTTTTATGATTCCATAAATTATACAGATCCGGTTAATGAAAACCGTATCGGAGTTGATGGCAAATTTGATCTGGTCATCGGATTATGGCTGGAGGGAGTATTAATCCGGCAGAATGGGATAAAACAAGGCTGGCAGCGATATCTGAACCTTGGAGCCGATTATACCTTTAATCTTGGAAAAGGTCTGAGCTTCATGACTGAGTTTTTTTCTTTCACTGCGTCAGATAAAGTATTTACCCATAGTGACGGGATTTCATTTTCCACTTTTTCATTGACCTACCCTTTCTCAATGATCAACAGCCTTAATACGATCGTTTTTTATGACTGGAAAAATAATGATCTTTATAATTTCATTAACTGGTCGTGGCAGTTTGATAAATGGAGTTTTTACCTGATGGGATTCTGGAATCCGGATCGTTTCCAGGTCTATCCTGTAATGGAGGAAGCGAATCTTTTTGCAGGAAAAGGAATACAGATTATGGCAATTTTTAATCATTAAAATAATTTTTAATAATGGAAAATTCACACATCGTTACCATTAAAGACCTGATAAAACGTTATCCTGTGGGGAAGAATTATTTTACCGCTCTGAATGGTATAAATCTGACTTTCGATACCGGTGAATTCACCGGTGTGGTTGGTCCAAGCGGATCTGGAAAAACCACATTATTAAACGTTATTGGATCTCTTGATTCGCCGTCTGAGGGCAGTGCGAAGGTATTGGGGAAATCCATTGAACTCCTGTCACAAAAACAGGCAGCACAGCTCCGGAAAAAAAACATGGGCTTCATCTTCCAGACCTATAATTTGTTACCGGTTTATACAGTCTACGAAAATGTTGAATTTCCTTTGCTCCTGCTGAAAATGAAATCCGCTGACAGGAATAAGGCAGTCCTGAATGCATTGGAATGGGTTGGACTTACAGATAAAATAAAATCAAAACCAGCTCAGCTCTCCGGAGGAGAATGCCAGCGGGTTGCTATTGCCCGGGCGATGGTTAAAAAGCCTGAGCTCGTACTGGCCGATGAACCGACGGCTAACCTTGACGCTGCAAATTCACACCATATTCTTCAAACCATGGCTAAACTGAATGAGGATCTGAAAACGACTTTCATATTTGCCACTCATGATGATAAGGTGATTAAATATCTGAAAAGAAAAATTACTCTGGAGGATGGAAAAGTCGTCAGTGATGAGAACATGTTGTGAAGTTTAGTGCTGAGTGAATCTTAAATTCGTAATTATTCTTACATGATAAACCTGATAAACCTTATAAACCTGATAAACCTGATAAACCTTTTCTATCTGGAATCTGTTAATCTTAAAATCTAAGTAAAATGACAGCCTTAAAATTAGCATACCGAAATCTTATCGGTGCCGGATTGCGAACCTGGCTGAACGTATTTGTTCTGTCGCTGGTATACATCCTGATCATCTGGTTTTATGGACTGTTGGATGGATGGAACAGGCAGGCTAAAAAGGATATGATCAACTGGGAAACAGGAACAGGCCAGTACTGGCAAAAAAATTATGACCCTTATGATCCCTTTACCCTGAATGATAGTCATGATAAGATACCTGCAGAAGTAAAGGATGATATCAGTAAAGGACTGATAACGCCGATCCTGATCTCCCAGGCATCAATATATCCTGAAGGAAGAATTCAGGGAGCATTGTTAAAAGGTATTGATCCCGGACAGACTATTCTCGAACTGCCGACTGCAAAACTTGCTGTTGAAATGAAAGAGATTCCTGCCATTATTGGAACTATTATGGCCAGAACCAACAAACTTGAAGAAGGTGATTATGTCACAGTTCGCTGGCGTGATGTGAATGGAACATTTGATGCAGCTGAAGCCAGGATTGTTGGTATTTTTAAGACTTTTGTTCCATCTGTAGATGCCGGGCAATTATGGATCCCTCTTGAAAGGTTACAGGAAATGAAACAAATGCCAGGTGAAGCAACCATTATGGTGTGTGGAAACAATTATACTTCTGAAACAATTGAGGGTTGGAATTTTACCGGACTGGATATCCTGATGAAGGAAATTGAAGATATGATCGCTGTAAAATCAAAGGGCGGATCAATTCTGTACATTTTCCTGATGCTTTTAGCCATGCTGGCTGTTTTTGATACACAGGTCCTTTCGATTTTCAGGAGGCAAAGAGAAATAGGAACATATATGGCTATGGGTATGACCCGGGGACAGGTGGTAAGATTATTCACTATTGAAGGAGCCATGCATGCCGTACTGGCAGCATTACTGGGAGCAGTGTACGGAATTCCATTACTATTCCTGCAGGCGGTTAAAGGATTTACTATACCCGGTGATTCAGGAAGTTACGGGCTTCCCATAGCAGATACAATTTATCCCAAATATAGTATTGGTTTAATTATAATTACAATTCTTATCGTTTTTACTACAACTGCCATTGTAAGTTATCTGCCGGCAAGGAAAATTGCTAAAATGAAACCAACAGAAGCCATAAAAGGGAAATTACAATGATAAGATTCATATTAAAGGGAGTTATCCGGGACAGGCACCGAAGCCTTTTGCCAATCATAGTCGTTATTGCAGGTGTTGCGCTGACTGTGTTAATATACTGCTGGATTACCGGAATTTTTGGCGATGTGTATGATCTGACTGCAAAATTCCAGTCAGGACATGTTAAAGTTATGACACGGGCTTACTCTGAAAACAGGGATCAAAGCCCAAATGACCTGGCACTCATTGATATCAGCAACCTCATCAGCACACTGAAAAATGAATACCCAGATGTAGAATGGGTACCGCGTATACAGTCCGGCGGTCTGCTGGATGTTCCGGATGAGCAAGGGGAGACTCGTTCCCAGGGACCAGTTATGGCAATTTGTGTTAACCTGCTGTCGCCAAATTCCGATGAAATTTCCCGCTTGAGAATCAATGAAGCCCTGGCACAGGGACGTTTGCCTGAAAAACCAGGGGAGGTCCTGATCAGCGATGAATTTGCAAAAAAACTTAGTGTTGTACCGGGTCAGATTGTTACCATAATGGCTTCAACTATGTTCGGGAGTATGTCCTTCTATAATGTTACCGTTTCAGGTACTGTTCGATTCGGCACTGCAATGCTTGACAGGAGCGCTATGATTATGGATCTTTCGGATGCACAGGTAGCCCTGGATATGCAGGATGCCTGTGGTGAGATCCTTGGATATTTTGAAAATGGCATATACGACGACGGCCTGGCTGTCAGCATGTCTAAATCTTTTAACGACAAATATTCAAATCCTGCTGATGAATTTTCTCCAGTTATGACTACTCTGAAGGAACAATTTGTCATGGCTGAATTCCTGGATTATGCTGATTCCATGAAAGGCATCCTTGCATTTGTTTTCATATTAGTCATGTCAATCGTTCTATGGAATGCAGGTCTCATCGGCGGACTCAGACGTTACGGAGAGGTTGGTTTGCGTCTGGCGATGGGCGAAAATAAGGGGCATATATACCGGTCAATGATATCAGAATCAATTCTTATTGGCATTGCCGGTTCTTTAATCGGTACCGCAGTTGGACTTTCATTTTCATACCTGCTGCAGGTAAAAGGTGTGAATCTGGGTAATATTATGCAGAATGCATCAATGATGCTTCCGGCAACCTTCCGTGCACAGGTCACTCCTGATGCTTATTGGCTGGGAATTATTCCGGGATTGTTTTCAACTATGCTGGGGACTATGCTATCTGGCATTGGAATTTACAGAAGGCAAACAGCTTCGTTGTTTAAGGAACTGGAAACTTAAAAAAAGCATGGAGCATGGAGCACATTCCAGTATTTAAAAGAAAATATCATCGAGAAACAATATTAAATTTGAAGATTAAAATGAGAGCATTATTTTTCATTATATTCCTGACGGGGTTTAGTCTTTATGCACAGTATCCTTCCGGGGAGGAAATACTTGATCGTATTGACCGGAATATGTCGTCAAGGAACAGGATCGTAACCAGCAAAATGATCATCCATGGAGCACGGGGTGAGAGAACGATTGAATCCAAAACCTGGGCTGAAGGTGATGACAAAGCTTATATAGAGTATATATCTCCTGCGCGGGAAGCGGGAACAAAAATGCTCAAACTGGAAGATCAGTTATGGATCTATTCTCCATCAACTGACAGGACTATACAGATTTCGGGGCATATGCTGCGCCAATCAGTGATGGGTTCCGATCTTTCATATGAGGATATGATGGAAGATTCAAAACTCACTGAAAAATATGAAGCAGTTGTCACCGGATCAGAGGTATATCAGGACCGTGATTGCTGGATCGTTGAAATGAATGCAAAAACAGGAGATGTATCATATCAGATCCGGAAAGTCTGGGTTGACAAGGAAAGATATATACCTCTTAAAGAAGAACTTTATGCAAAAAGTGGTACACTTTTAAAAAGGACAGAATTGGTTGACATCAAAAAAATTGGAAACCGCTGGTTTCCTGGAAAAATAGTATTCAAAGATATGCTTAAAAAAGGCGATGGGACAGAGTTTATTATTGATTCTATCCGGTTCGACCAGGAAATACCAGAACATATATTTACTAAGGCGTCATTGAGGTAGTCAGTTTCAAATCATTATTCAATCATTCCGTATAACATCAGAATCTCTTTCTTCCACCGGTTTTCATCCGGTGTTTCAAGGATGATAGGGATATTGTCAAACTGCGGATTGTTCATTATCCTTCTGAAAACCTCTTCTCCCAGAAGTCCCTCTCCAATCTGATCATGGCGGTCAACCCGGCTGCCCAGGTCCTTTTTTGAATCATTCAGATGAATCCCTTTCAGGTATTTAAAACCGATTATATTTTCAAATTGCTGAAAAGTTTTCCGGTATCCATCCTCAGATTTTATATCATAGCCCGAAGTGTAAGCATGGCATGTATCAAAGCAAACACCCACCCTGGATTTATCCTCAACAAGATCAATCATGAAGCGGATCTGTTCAAATGTATATCCCACATTATTCCCCTGCCCTGCAGTATTTTCAATGACTGCAGTAACACCCGTCGTTTTGTCAAGCACTACATTGATTGAATCGGCGACAATTTTCAGACACTCTTCCCGGGTGATCTTATCCAGCGAACTGCCCGGATGGAAATTCAGCCGGTCAAGACCCAGCTCCTGACACCTCTGCATCTCGTCAAGAAATGCATCCCTTGACCTTTGCAATCCCTCCTTTTCCGGATGTCCGAGATTGATCAGATAGCTGTCGTGCGGCAGGATATGCGCTGGAAGAAAGCCAAATTTCTCACAGTTTTTCCTGAAGCTTTCTATGCTGGCTTTTGTTAACGGTGCAGAGACCCATTGCCG
>JBGPAO010000118.1:0-9397 GCA_041480755.1 Bacteroidia bacterium | reverse complement strand
GTTTCAGATTGCGGAATAATATAAATATCAGGACAACAATAACCAGAAAAGATATAATATTCAACCATATTCTTATTGCATAATTCTGATAGAAATCCTTCAATCCGGCTATTGTATCGTCGGTCAGAGATCTTTGCTCACGTATAAGTTTTACATTAGTCTTCTGGCTGAATTCTTTCCACAAGGGCGATTGTCTCCTGCTCAGGAGCTGTTTGGTGGCATTTTCCTGGGCAGATTTGATTTGCCCTGAAATAGAATTACTGAAGATAATCCCTTCAGATATATCAGCCAGTTCTTCCTGCAGGAATTCAGAATCGGACTTAAAAGAATTAAGAAGGCTTTCAATGTCATTAACGGTTGTAAGTATCTGATCAATTATTACAGGCTGGGCTGCTGTTTCCTGAGCCAGGGACAAAGTTTTTTTCCATAAAAGCAGCATTCCCTCAAGTGCATTTTTTTCACTTTCATAATCCTGGACTTTCTCTAAAAGTATTGCCTGTTCATGCGTCAGCAATGAATTCAACAGGATCCAGTCGTTTTCAAGATTAGTAAGATTTCTGAAGCTCAGCACATCCATTTTATGTATTCTCTCATCCTCACGAAGCATTCTAAGCCTGAGTGTCAGAGTATCCAATCGTTTTATTATAGCAGATTTTTCATCAGGTTTAAGCAGGAAATCACGCTTTTCATGCAACATGGATATTGCCTGGGGGACCTGTATAGTTATTTCAGTGAGCGGGATCGGAGCAATTTCAATTTGCACGGAATCTGCCTGCGATGCCTGGGAGAAAAGCTGACCAGGCCACAGCATCAGCAGCATCAGCAGCATCAGGGAAATTAATATGACAGGTTTATTCATATCCTGTTTATTTATGAGTAAGATAAAACAAAAATAGCTGAGTTAGTTGTTCATGCATTTAACAATTGTTAACAACTAATTTTCGGAGAGATTATAAAATATTCGGTATCTGGTAAACACAGAAATATCCGAAAAACAAAGATGCAATTATCAGTCCGACTGCAATGATCCAGTGAGGTTTCAACATCCTGGCAACTTCAGGCTGATACAATTTAGGCATCACCCAGTAAAGTGCGACCAATATCCAGATGGCCTGCAGAGGGGTGAGCAGTAATCCTTCCAGAATTGCTGCGAATTTTACAAGGGCAACTGGCTGATAGCCAAGAGTGTAAATAATAACCATGTTTGAAATAAAGAAAAAACAAAGGAACATCCTGAACTGTGTTTTCCATTTAAATTTCCTGTTGTAGCCAGGTATGCATATCCTGAATGAGTCAGCCAGTAATCTCGGCCATCCTGCCAGCTGGCCAATATTGGTTGAAACAAGTGCCGCAGTTCCGCCAATCAGGAATAATACACCTCCAAGCTTACCCCAGTGTGAAGAAAACAGGTTAGACAGCTGAAACGCAACCTGTGGGCCGTCGGGTGCAATTTCGCGCGGTCCAAGTATACCTGCACCTGCTATTAAAAAACCTGAAGTGACCAGGACCCCGATGATCATGGCAAAGGATGAATCAAAATAGATCATTCTGCACCATCCCTTTAACTTGCTGGCGTCGTTTGTTGTGAAGCTTTTAAGCATTTGAGTATCAGCGGGAATTCCGTACTGATTTTTCCGTGTGGCACCATATCCTGCTCCCATCACCCAGTAGGAATACCATACCTGGCTTGCAAATCCTCCTGCGCCCCAGCCCAGAAGCGGAAGCACCTCCTTCCATGGATTATCAGTGATGTTATTACGAACCACCCAATCAGCCAGTTCGGGCTTACTTGGGATTATCCCTTTCAGCAGTTCCATAAATGTCGGCATCACATATGAACAGACATAAAAAACGCCGATTATAACAATCAATATCAGGATGCTCATGATTATCTTTAACCACTTGAATTCCCCCATCCAGGCTACCAGGAAAGCAAAAATTGTAACAATCCATCCACCGGCTGCAGGACTTATTGGCAAAAGACTGCTCAGGAATATGCCAGCCGCAGAGGCAACAGAACCAACTGAAATAGTCCCGGCGACAAACTGGGCAACAAGCACAATCCATACAACCCAGTGCTTCGGCCCGGGAATACGGTCGAACATATCTATCATTCCTTCTCCGGTCAGAACAGTATATCTTGCTCCGGACATCCCAATCCAGAATTTCAGAAATACACCAATGACAATCGCCCAGATAACACCTGAACCCAGTATGGCCCCGGTTCGTGTGGCAATAATCACTTCACCGGATCCAATATACTCGGATGCCCACACCAGGGAAGGACCAATCATCAGGAGAATGCCAATCCCCCTGGGAGGTTTCAGGATATTAGTATTACCATTCACCTATAGAAAAATATATTCTATTTTTCATCTATTCATCACTCAGCATTCATCACTTAGCATTCAGCATTCAGCACTCAGCATTCAGAATTCAGCATTCAGAATTCTACCCTCCGCCCTCTGCTCTTCGCTCTCCGCTCTATGCCCCATGCTCCCTGCTCCCTGCTATATTGTAATCATCCTCCATACCGTCAGCCACACAGGTATGGCTATCAGTGTTATTAAATATGAAATAAATGTTATGCCTCCGATCTTTTTCAGGTCACCTCCATAGGTTCTTACCTGTATAATAAGTGCTGTTGCCGGTGCTGCAGCGGACTGGATTATCATCTCATCAGCAAGAAGCGGATTGGTTTTATAGGTTCGCATGGCAAACAGGATGGCAATTGCCATAACAGGTATAATGATAAACTTCACAAAAGTGATTCTGAATGTTTCCCAGAACCCCGGCAAAGTTTTTATTGTTGAGGCAAGTGTTGCTCCAAGTATGAAAGTTGCAGACGGAACTGTTGCTTTTCCAAGCATATCAATTGAATCGGTTACCAGTACCGGGATATATTTATGTACTGACGACAGGACGAGCAATATCGAAATTATATTGACCATAAACGGAGGTGTAAGAAGCTGTCGCCACTTGAAATCCGCCCTTTTTCGTCCTGTGACCAGATACAATCCCACAGTCCAGAAAACGGGATTTAATCCAAGTACAATCAGGAAACAATAAACGGCAAACTGGTCGAACTGATCAGGGTATAAAAACTCACCGATTGGCAAAACAAGATATGCAGCATTGGGCATTGATGCCAGGGGAAGAATATTGCGATGCTGCTTAAAATCCGGAATGAATAAAAGCGCTGCGATACCCAGTCCTGCAAGAGTAACAATAATTGCCGCAAGTGGAAGGATCCACCAGTATTTATCCTGCTGAGGATTAAAACCCGAAATAATAGTACTGAAAATCATTGATGGCAGGAAGACATAGACCATAATGCTTGAAAGACCATCAACAAAACTTTGCTGGATCACTTTTCTCCAGACAAGGATTCCGGCAATACCGGCTATAATGAATATCTTCGAAATTCCCTGGAATACGGAAAGAAATGTGTTGAGAAAAAGATCGTTCATAGGAGATCAGGAGGTTTGTCTCAAAATTATATTAATATTGATAAATTAAATATATATCGGGGAATTATTTGGGAGAGAGGTCAAAATTAAATTAATATGTTTTATTGTCATATGGTTAAATGGCTAAATGGTAAATAAATGACTAAAATTTTTTATTACTTTCCAGTAAAATAACAAAACATTAAATAATGAAAAGGACGTTAATGATAGTGCGTATTTACAGCCGGTTATTGGTTTTTTTATTGTTGATTGTTGCTTTTTCCTGTTCAGCAAAGAATGACAGGATTATGACGGTTAAGGGATGGATTGATGCGTCTGAAACTGGTACAACACTGACCCACGAACATATTATGATTGACTGGATCGGAGCAGATAGTACCGGCTATCAAAGGTGGAACAAAGATTCTGTAGTTAAAAGGATGTTGCCTTTTTTTCAGGAAATTGCCGGTTATGGTTGCAGGACATTCATAGATTGCACACCGGATTACCTCGGTCGTGATCCATTAGTGGATAAACGGTTATCGGAATTATCAGGACTTAATATCATCATATCAACAGGATATTACGGTGATATGGATGATAAATATGTTCCCCGGCATGCCTGGACAGAAACATCTGAGCAACTTGCTAAAAGATGGCTGACAGAATGGAATGAAGGCATAGATGAAAGCGGAATAAGACCGGGGATCATCAAGATTGCTGTTCGCAGAGACACAATATTATCTGAATTACATGCAAAAATTGTGGAAGCGGCAGCTTTAACTCACCTGGAATCTGGGCTGACTATTGTTTCCCATACAGGTCCCGGTGAGCGGGCTTTTGAACAATTAGAGATACTTAAGAAGCATGGTGTCTCACCCGAAGCATTTGTCTGGACGCATGCCCAGGGAGGGTCAATGGAGGATCAGATCCGGGCAGCAAAGGAAGGTGCATGGATTTCACTCGATAATGTAACCTCTGATACTGCGAGGATACGGCAATATACTGGCATGCTTATAAATTTAAAGAAAAATAACCTTTTAAATAAGGCCCTCCTTTCACATGATTCCGGATGGTACACGGTGGGCGAAAAGGGAGGCGGATCAATCAGACCCTACACAGATATTTTTAACTACCTTTTACCGGAACTGAGGAAAAAAGGATTTACTGATGAAGATATCACACTGATTATGGAAAAAAATCCACAGGAAGCATATAGCGTTAAAATCCGAAAGATCTGATTTTTCCTGAAATTGAAAATTCATGTTATTATCAGTAAACGGATTTGATCCATTTACAACGGAAAGATTTAAATATTGTAACTTATCAGTCAGCTGAAAATTAGCGATAAGATTAAATTGTCAATTTTATTGCAATAGTTTACAATAATTCAAGTTAGTTATTAATTGTAATAACTTGTACCTTGCACCCTGTACCCTGTACCATTTCAAAATATCAGGGTCTGGTGATAATAGATGAAACTTAAGTAATTATTTGAACGAGATTTTATACATCGGCATTACCCAGTCAGTTTTTGCGGGACTGATGGTAGGCACCAAGCGCAATCCCCAGGTTGCCGACAGGATACTGGCCACATGGCTATTTTTAATTGCCATTGAAATGATCTTCGCCCTGGTCAATGAAACGGTCGTCCCTCTTTATGAATTTGTATTTATTCCATTCACTTACGGCCCCTTGTTGTATTTATATGTTAAATTCCTGACTACCGAAAATCCTAAATTCAAATGGCAGTACTGGCTGCATCTTATTCCGTTCATCGCTGTTTTCACTACTGCGATAGTGTTCCATGGAAGGCCGGTAATAAAACTCGATAATTTTTTTGCCAATGATCCATTCTTGTCTTTCCGGTTAATATATGGGTTAACATTTTTTATATCAATAACAACCTACAGTATAATTGCATTTGTCCTGATCAGGCGTCATGAAAGGAATGTGAAAGAACTGTTCTCATATACATCAGCACGCATAACCCTCAGCTGGCTGAAAGTGATATCCATTAGTTTTTATGTAACCTATGTCCTGGTTTTCATAGTAGGTGTCTATGTCATATTTAAAAAGGAATTGCCTTATGATCCCACTCTCGTCTCCTATTTCGGGCTTACTTTTTTTGCTTTTGCTTTCAGTTCCTATGGTATCAAACAGCCGGGAATATTCAATGAATTATATGCTGACAGAAAAACTAAAACAAGGAAAACTGAACCAGAAGAACCTGAAATTAAATATGAACGATCGGGACTGAAAGATGCGGATGCAGAAAAATACCTGAGCAGATTGTTAAGACATATGGATACTAAAAAACCATACCTGGATGCTGATCTGACGATACAGGATATTGGAGAATCTTTGAATATACCCCGTCATTACCTTACACAGGTAATAAATGAAAAATTGAACAAAAATTTTTACCAGTTCATTAATGAATACAGAGTTGAAGAGGTCAAAAAACTGCTTATGGATAAGGAATATCAAAAATTTACCATGACCGCTATTGCATTTGAAGCAGGATTCAATTCAAAATCTGCTTTTAACAATGCTTTTAAAGAAATCACAGGAATGACGCCAACCGAATATAAGATTAACCAGAATGGAGGGGCTAACTGAAAGGCGAGTCAATTGAGGTAGTTAGCATATCACCGAGATATTTTGCTCCCTCATCTGTAACTACAAAGCAATCTTCGACCCTGATCCCGAATTCATTATAAATATAAATGCCAGGTTCGTTACTGAATGTCATTCCCGGTTTAAGCTCCAGTTTATTTCCCGTGACCAGGTAAGGATATTCATGTTTATTAATTGAAATTCATAAGAATTTAAAGGTAATAGATTTGAATTAGTCAGCCGGAATATCACCTCATAAAAATATACTTGCTGATATCATTTTTTCGGATTTCCCCGGGGAAATTTATATCTGAATAGACAATAGCACTTTAAAAGTACTGACCGCTAAGTCAGGACAAGTCTGCTATGAGGACTCCCGAAATTGTAATATCTGACTAGAGTATAGCACTTTAAAAGTACTAACCGCTAAGTCAGGACAAGTCCATTGTGCACACTTAGCGGATCGGACAATAATGGATTATTTCTGAAGTAATATTGTTAAACAATGTTTGATTTTCATCGCAGAGTTATGATCAGAAAAGCAGCAGGTATATTTTCAGTTTTGTTACTCACTTCCTTTGGCATCAGCGGTCAAAGTCTTTTTGAATCCGGGGATCAGGATACTATCAGGAAACAATCTCCCGGCGACAGAATCGAATTGGGAGGATACACAAGAGGGGTGCTTTACCTGGGTGAAAATAATAATAAGGCTGATGTTTCAAGCGGTTATGGCGAGGCAGCTTTAAAGCTAAGGTTCATTCCTGATAAGTCCGTTAGAGTTTTTACAGAGCTCCGGCTCAGGGGCGGATACGAATACGGAAGTACGATAATCAGGCCTGAACTCAGGGAATTTTATGCTGATGTTTCCCTGGGGAAGTTTGACATAAGACTTGGACACCAGATTGTTGCATGGGGAAGAGCCGATGGAATTAATCCAACTGATAACCTGACTCCCAAAAATTATTTTATCAGATCACCGGAACCGGATGATATCAGGCTTGCTAATTATTTATTTATGGGTAAGTACAGGCTGACTGAGAATATCAGGCTGGAAGGGGAATGGGTCCCATTTTACAGATATTCATTATACCGGTTTGATCTTTTTGACATGCCTGACTTTGTAACGATAAAAAATCCCGGAAATCCTGAATGGGAAAATTCAGGCGGGAACACAGGACTGAAAGCTGAATTTTTATTTCCGGTAATTGATGGTTCCGTTTCATGGTTCTCGGGTTTTGATCCTCAGCCGGGGATTGATATTTTAAGTCTTGGTATGTCTATGTCAGGATTATCACTGGATCTTGGTGCAAAAGTTTTCAGGCATAACACTGTTGGAATTGATTTTGCTGCCCAGGCAGGTAGTTTTGGCATCAGGGGAGAAGCCGCGTTGAGAATTCCAACCAACAAATATCAGGATGAAATCTATACCCCTGATACTGACCTCAGGTATGTTTTTGGAGTTGACCGGTCATTTGGCAATTTCAATTTTATTATACAATATATCGGTCAATGGGTGCCTGGTTTTACAGATATGCCGGAACTCATGCTATTTAATGATTCCGGGGGATTTATTCTTCCCGACACATCAATGTACAACCTGATCCCCGATATTATAAAAGAACAAATTCATGGGTTCAACAGGCTTATTTATGGGCAATCCCACAGGGTAAGCCATACAATTTCCGGCAGGCCATCCATTGCAATGTTACACAGCACTCTTAATGCTGAAGTATTTTGTATGTATAATCTGAGTACGGAAGAACTGATGGTTATGCCAAAAATATCTTACAATATATCAGATAACTGGAAAATCTCAGTTGGCGGGCAGTATTTCAGCGGCCCGGAAAATACGCTGAATAATATGGTGGGAAAAGTGTTTAACTCAGGTTTCCTGGAATTGAAATGGAGTTTTTAAAGAAGAAGCAGTCTGGCTATATCACATAAACATTTAAGTGATACAGCCAGACATTAAAATAAATTAGGTAAATGAAATCAGGAGAATTTATATTGAAATACCGATGGCCGATAATAATATTGAGCATTGTCGTACCAGTAGTTATAGGATTGCAGATTTTCAGGGCGGAGATAGATCCTGATCTGGAGAAATATATACCTCCGGAAATGAGCTCCAGAATCAGTACCCGGGAAATAGAAAAGGTTTTTGGAGGGGATGAATTGCTCATACTTGTGTTTGAAACAGATGATGTACTGAAACCGGAAACACTGAAAAGGATTAAAAGCATCAGGAAGGAGCTTGCAAAGCTGGATGCAGTGGGCCAGGTAATGTCATTGTTTGATGTTAAAAACATGAAGAACGAAGGAGGAACACTTGTCACGGAATCTTTTCTTAAAAGTATACCCCGGACAAAAGAGGAAACAGAAAATATCCGCAGGGATCTTTTACAAAATAAGATGGCAAAGAATGTTGTGGTTTCAGAAGATTTTACACTGACGACTATTATTCTTTCCTTAGGGAATGATGTTAAAGATGATGAAATCGTTTCAAAAGTGGAAAATATTATCAGTGAAAATCCGGGCAATGAGAAAGTATATCTTGGAGGGCTGCCTTATTTGAAATCAGTCGTTTCAAGGGATATTGCCGGAGATATGAAACGGTTAATGATCATTGGACTGGTTATCATGCTTGTTATGCTTTATGTTTTTTTAAGGGATATCCGTGGAGTCATACTTCCTTTCACTGTTGTTATCCTTTCTATTATTTTCAGCATCGGACTTCTTCCGCTTTTAGGCTGGAAAATGTCCGTTATTACACTGCTTTTGCCAGTAATGCTCATAGCTATTGCTAATAATTATGGTATTTATTTAATTGCGAAATACCAGGAGATAAACTGGTCAGACGGAACGATATCCAACAAAAAGCTGGCTGAGGAAATTTTTTCGAATCTTAAGATCCCCATTTTCTTAACCGGTATCACTACCGTTGCCGGATTTCTCAGCCTGCTGACTCACCAGATGATACCGGCCAAACAACTTGGAATAATTTCAGCTATCGGAATTGCTTTTGCACTGACTATAAGCCTGTGTTTCATTCCCGCTGTGCTTTCCTTTCTGAAAAAGCCGAATATCAAAAGGGCTAATAAAAATGGTAATAAAAGGATGCTGGACCGGTTGCTGGAAAAGATAGCAATATCTGTAACTGCTAAGCCCGGAAGAGTCCTGATCATCACCGGAGCAGTTGTTCTGGCAGCCGGATTTGGAATTCTCTTTTTAAAAGTTGATACTGACGTCGAAAAATTTTTCCCGGAAAAACATCCTGCCAGGCAGAGTGCAACTATTATCAATAAGGTTTTCGGAGGATCGCAGAATTT
>JBGPAO010000117.1:0-9426 GCA_041480755.1 Bacteroidia bacterium | reverse complement strand
TTTTCAACTGATAATTTCCAGTATTTAACAGCGTCTTTTATTCTACCCAGCTTTTCTAAAATATCACCATAATGCTCAAGAATATCAGGATCGCCTGATCCATTAAATTGCATCGCTTTCTCAATATATTCCAGCGCCTTTTTGTAATTCCCGCTGTTAAATAATACCCATGCATATGTATCCAGATAGGTATAATTCTCAGGCTCAGCTACAATCGTTTTTTTACTCATTTTTTCAGCTATTTTAAGCTTTTCCTTCCTTAGTAAAAGAAAATAGCTGTAATTATTCAGTATTAGAAGGTTTTCAGGATCCAGTTTTAACGCTTTTTCATAATAATTATCAGACTTTTCATGATCTCCTATGCTTCTATAAGCTTCTGCAACCAGGGAATAAAATTGTATCTTAAGTGAATTATTATTTGCTGTGTATTTTATCCCTTCTTCAAAGACACTGACAGCTTCAGTTGTATTCCCCATACTCATAGCAGCATTGCCCTTAAACAGATATAATATTGGCTTATCTTTAAAGATGTTAATTGCTTCACTGCTTCTTGAATATACTTCTTCATTATTTCCCAGTGTATTTTCAATTAAAATGACCTGCTCCCAGATAAAATAATTGTTCTTCTCAACAGACAATACATAATTGTATTCCTGCAGTGCTTCACTATACTTACTGTTTTTTACAAGATAATCAGCATGAGCTGTCCTAACTTTATAATTATCAGGATATAGCTCCATCAAGATTTCTATTAGTTGACCAATTTTTTTATTTTCTTTATTAAACTCCTTTTCATTTGTCAGATATCCTATTAAGACCTGTAATTTTTGGTCCGCTGCAATTTTTTCATCCCGAAAAATTTTATTCAATATTGCGTACTGTTCCTCCGCTTGTCCTATCTCTTTAAGAAATTCAGTATATGATAACAGGGCCATCACATTATCAGGTGCTATTTTAAATATCATATCATATGTTTCTCTCGCTTCCTCATTTCTTCCTGCTGAATTATAAAGTTCCGCCAGTAATCCAAGGTATCTTATTTCTTCCGGCATCAGATCAACTAATTTTTGAAGCTCATTTACTGCCAGATCTGTTTTCCCCATCTGCACAAAAATTTGCTCTTTGAGCATTGAAACAGGCTCTGAAATACCATTTTCACTTTCAATCCTATTTAAAATTTTTAGTGATTTATCATATTCCTTTTCTTCAGCATCAATCCTTGCAATTTCATAATGTATTTCAACCTTTTCAGGCCATTCATCTCTTATTTTTTCATATACAAGTTTCGCGCTATCCCTGTTATTTTTAATTAGATAAAGCTGTGCTAATTGTATCTGAAACCAGTAGTTAGTGTTATTAATTTCAACTGCTTTTCGTGCATATGTCAATGCCCTGTCATAATTTCCTGTCATTAATAAAATATTGCCAATTTGATAGTAGGCAATATCACTGCTTTTGTTTACCTGAATACATTTTTCATACAATGAAACTGCCTGTTTGAAATTTCCGAACAATTTTTGCTTCGTTGCTTCTGTAAGAATATATTCATAATCTATTCTTTGTGAGGCACTTAGTTCTTCTTTTTCAACTTTACTTTCTGTTATTACTTTCCCTGTCTTACAGCTATAAATCAAACAACAGGCTAATAATAAAATACATAACTTATATTTTCTATTCGATTTCATCATTAATTCTTTACTTTCCTGTATGTCCGAAGCCACCATTTCCTCTTTCGGTATTATCAAGCTTTTTTACATTCTCCCATTCTGCTCTTTCATGTTTACTGATAATCATCTGGCATATTCTTTCGCCGTCTTTGATTATATATTCCTCATCAGATATATTAACCATAATTACACATATCTCTCCTCTGTAATCGGCATCGATTGTTCCAGGGGTATTCAGAACTGTAATTCCATTTTGTATGGCCATACCGCTTCTTGGTCTGATCTGAGCTTCATAACCGGCAGGTAATTCAATAAATAATCCAGTTGGGACCAATATTCTCTGAAGTGGTTTTAAAATTACAGGTTTATCTATGTTTGCAGATAGATCCATTCCTGCAGATAATCCGGTTTTATATTCCGGCAACTTATGTTTTGAATTGTTAATTATTTTGACCTTCATAACCAGTTAATCATTTTCTGAGTATCACAGTCCTGAGATTTCGTCTTTCAATTATAAATATGACAATTATATAGAACATAAAAAGGGCGGTATGTATTGCAATTTTCATACCTGAATCTGAAATATTTAACCATCTTGCAAAGATAAATATCATAACAGGCAAAATAGCATAAAATAAAATTGCTTTCATATCATATCTGATCCTGTAAAAATGCTGACCAAGGAAATAAGAAACAATGACCATTGCCAGATAACATGTGAAATGAGCCCATGCAGAGGCTAAATACCCATATTTCGGTATAAAAATCCAGTTTATGACCACTGTAATCATTGCTCCCCCTATTGTTATTGCCGCTCCATATCTGGTAAGATTTTTTAATTTATACCACATTGACAGATTAAAAAATACACCGAGAAGAAATATCGCATATAATATCACAGGAACAATATTTAGTCCGCCATAGAAGTCTCTGCCAATAAAATGCTTGAAAATATCAATATATAAAGTTACCATCAGAAATATTATCATGCAGATTATAACAAAATATTTCAATACATCCCCAAAAAGCGATACTGCATCTTTTTCCTTTGCCCTGGAAAAATAGAATGGCTCAGCAGCAAATCTGAACATTTGAATAAACAGTTGCATCAATACAGCAATTTTATAGTTTGCACCATAGATACCTAACTGTTCGAGCGGATGTAAATCGTCCGGAGTCAAATGTTTTAGCATAACCCTGTCCAGGGCTTCATTGATAGTACCCGCTAATCCTGCCACAAGTAGGGGAAGTGAATAATAAATTAATTCTTTCCATAGTTTCTTATTGAACTTTATCTTCACTCTTAGTATTTCATCCAGCAACAAAAGTAGTGTAACCAGGCTGGCCACCAGGTTTGAGACAAACACATATCCTACACCAATGTTTTCAGAATAAATACCTGCTATAAATTTATATTTCTCATTCAGATCATATTTTGGTATAAAGTATAAGAAAAGGAAATTTAAAGTAACGTTTATTATTACGCCGATTATTTTAATTAAAGCAAATTTTGCCGCTTTATTTTTCTGTCGAAGTCTGGCAAAAGGAATAGCTGTGAAAGCATCTACCCCGACAATTATTCCTATCATGATAAAGTATTCCCTGTTTTCCCTGTATCCGAGGACGTTTGCTATTTCACGGGAAAAAACAGAGACTGTTGCAATAAACAGAGTTGATGTTATAAATAATGATACCAGTGACGTAGTGAAAACTTCTTCCGGATCCTTATGTTTTTCTGCATACCTGAAATAACCGGTTTCCATTCCGTAGGTCAGTATAACCATCAAAAAGACAATATAGGCATACAGTTCTGTAACAATACCATATTCGCCAAGCTGAAACACACGCGTAAAGAATGGAGTAAGTACAATATAATTCAGCAATCTCGGTACTACAGTCCCCATTCCATAAATTGCAGTCTGCCCAAATAATTGTCTGATAGGATTCAATTGAGTGCTTTCTTATATGATAAAGATATTATCATGGTTAATACCGCATTTGATTTCAGAAGGAATTTAATGAACAATTATCTTAATTGGTCAGCTATGAACCCTGTTGATCCAGCAATAGCAATTTTTTTCAGACTCATTACTTTTTGTTAGTTTTGTCTGCTTAATAGCATGAATTTATTATGAAACGCAAATATCATATTATTTCCGTTATATTTTTTTTCCTTATTGCCAATAGTCATTTTTTATTGCATTCACAAACGCCTATGTATACTATTCTCATAAGTACTTCCCTGGGTGATATGAAGGCTGTTTTATATGCTGAAACACCTGTTCATTCAGAAAATTTTATAGACCTTGTTAAGAAAGGATTTTATAATGGTCAGTCATTTCATCGTGTAATTAATAATTTTATGATCCAGGCAGGCGATCCAAGAACAAGAAAATCAGATGATCCGGATTTACAAAAGATTGCTGATGTTAATTATACTTTGCCCGCAGAATTCAATCCTGCTCTCTATCATAAGAGAGCTGTAATTGCAGCAGCACGTATGGATGACAAAGTAAATCCACAGCGCGCCTCATCCGGTTCACAGTTTTATATTGTTCAGGGACGTAAATTCACAGACAGGGAACTGGATCTTATGGTTGATAAACAGGTTCACATTAAATTTACTGATGAACAAAGGAATATTTACAAATCAATTGGTGGCGCACCGCATCTTGATTATGCTTATACCGTCTTCGGAGAGGTTATAAGCGGCATTGATGTAATAGATAAAATAGCATCTGTTCCGGTGGACAAAAATAACCGTCCCCTTGAAGATGTCAGTCTCAGCATCAAAATAATTGAATAGTTCTGATTTTCATATATATACATATATATAATACTTAATATGCTTGATCAGATTAATAATATAATAGCGGAGATCAAATCATTTCTTGCGAATTCTGAAACTGACATTGAAGAATTCAGGATAAAATATTTTAGTAAAAAAGGTAAGATTTCTCTGCTTTTTAATGATTTCCGATCCGTTCCTGCTGACCAGAAAAGGATCATTGGTGAAAAATTAAATGAAGTTAAAAAACTGGCGCAGGAAAAGCTTGCTGAAATCAGTATGAAATTTGAAACTAAATCTTCAAGGGTCGCGGAAATAGATTTTACACTCCCGGGAGAGCCATTGCCAATTGGCTCAAGACATCCTGTATCAATTGTAAGGAATGAGATTATTGATATATTTTCCCGGATTGGTTTTACAGTTGCAGAGGGCCCTGAAATTGAAGATGACTGGCACAATTTCACTGCACTTAATTTTCCTGAAGCTCACCCGGCAAGAGATATGCAGGATACTTTTTTTATCAGGAAAGATCCTGATATCTTACTAAGGACTCAGACTTCTTCAGCGCAGGTAAGGGTTATGGAACGACAGAAACCTCCAATCAGGATTATATCCCCAGGAAGGGTGTTCAGAAATGAAGCTATTTCTGCAAGGCATCATTGCATTTTTCATCAGGTGGAAGGTTTATATATTAACGAAAATGTATCATTTGCAGATCTGAAGCAGGCTTTGTACTATTTCGCTGTTGAGATGTTCGGCCCCGAAACCAGGATCCGACTCAGGCCTTCCTACTTTCCTTTTACTGAACCTTCCGGGGAAATGGATATTTCATGCAGTTTATGTTCCGGACGCGGCTGTAACGTTTGTAAAAACACAGGCTGGCTTGAAATAATGGGATGTGGTATGGTTCATCCTAATGTTCTCAAATTCTGCGGAATTGATCCAGAAAAATATACCGGTTATGCTTTTGGTATGGGTATAGAAAGAGTATGTATGCTTAAATACCGGGTAAATGATCTTCGTTTATATTTCGAAAACGATAAAAGATTCCTCGATCAGTTTGTTTCACAGGTTATTTAGGACTTTAAATTGATCAGATAATCAATTTTAACAGATTCTCTTAATGTTGCTGATACACTGCAGTATCTTTCCTGACTCATAATAATTGCCTTTTCAACTTTATTCCTGTCAATATTTTTCCCTGTGATTTCATAGGCTATTCTAATTTTTATGAATTTTTTAGGATGCTCATCAGCTGTATCTCCATCCACTCTGATATTCATTTTATTAAATTCAACTTTCATCTTATTTAATATAGAAACTACATCCATGCCTGTACATCCGGCCAGTGCAACCAATAAAAGCAGTTTTGGTTTAGGACCCCTTTTCTTTCCGCCAACCTCCGGATCTGCATCCATGGTTATTCTATAATCCATTGCTTCAGCTTCAAATGACATTCCATCTATCCATTTAACATTTATTGATTCTTTCATATCTTGTTTTAATTATTGATTATTTTTACAAAATTAGGTTTAAAAACTATAATAATCTGTCTTTCTTGCCTGATTGATTTTTAAGTTATGAGAACACATCTTTCAATTAATTGCGGAGATGAATGTAGAATCAAGTCTGAATCTGTTTTTAAGCATCTGACCAGGGAAGAATTAGATAAACTTAATATTGAAAAAACAGCGGATATTTACAAAAGGGGCACAATTATTTATAATGAAGGAAACCGTATAACCGGCTGTTATTGCATACTGGCAGGCATTATAAAAATCTATAAAACTGGCATTGACGGGAAAGAACAGATTATCCGGTTTGCCAGGCAGGGTGATTTAATTGGATTTCGTTCCGTGCTAAGTAAAGAACTGGCCTGTACTACTGCTAAAGTTATTGAAGATGCAACAGCATGTTTCATTACTGCTGACACTTTTATTGATCTGATTAAAATCAATGGTAATTTTTCACTTGAACTTTTGCAAATCACCTGCCGCGAATTAGGTGAAGCTAATGAATATATTACTGATATTGCCCAAAAGACTGTACGTGAAAGACTTGCTGAAATTCTTATACGTCTTCAAAACGATTTTGGACTGGACAAATATAAAGTCCTTCAAATATTACTTACACGCGAAGAACTTGCCAATATTGTAGGAACTGCTACTGAATCTGTCATAAGACTGCTTTCAGAATTCAAACAGGATAAATTGATAGATCTAAATGGCAGAAAAATTATTATTCTGAATAAATCAAGATTAAACAGGATTGCCAATATGTATGAGTGAATCAGAAAGGCAGTTCAGTGTTGTTCTCCGGTTTTTTCCCAAGGTTTTTATAAGCCAGGGAGGTAACCTGTCTTCCTCTGGGCGTACGTTTAATATATCCCTCTTTAATAAGAAACGGCTCATATACTTCTTCAATAGTACCCCCATCTTCTCCCACTGCCGTTGCTATGGTAGATATTCCTACAGGTCCTCCTTTGAATTTCTCTATGATTGTTCTGAGGATTTTATTATCCATTTCATCAAGGCCGTGCCGGTCAATATTCATAGCTTCAAGGGCGAATTTTGTAATATCAATATTTACTTTTCCATCTCCTTTGACCTGGGCGAAATCCCTGACTCTTCTCAACAATGCATTTGCTATTCTCGGTGTTCCTCTGCTTCGTGATGCAAGTTCTTCAGCAGCAATGTCTTCAATTTTAATATCCATAATACCTGCTGATCTCTTAATTATTATTTTAAGTGTATTTGCATCATAATATTCCAGGAGAAATTTTATCCCGAATCTTGATCTGAGCGGACTGGTTAAAAGTCCGGATCTGGTTGTAGCACCAATTAATGTAAATGGATTTATTTTTAACTGAACCGATCTTGCACCCGGCCCTTTATCAATTAATATATCTATCCTGTAATCCTCCATTGCAGAATAAAGATATTCTTCAATAACGGGGGACAGCCGATGAATTTCATCAATAAATAAAACATCCCTATCTTCCAGACCGGTTAAAATTCCTGCCAGGTCTCCCGGTTTATCCAAAACCGGACCTGATGTTATTTTCAGGTTGACCTTCATCTCATTTGCTATAATATGCGCCAGGGTTGTTTTTCCAAGGCCGGGAGGGCCATGTAGCAATACGTGGTCCAGAGCTTCGTTTCTTTGTTTTGCAGCAGTTACAAAGATTTTAAGATTATCAATTACTTTTAACTGACCTTTGAAATCAATAAAATCAAGGGGTCTTAATTTCTTTTCAAATTCACTGTCCTTAACACTGATTTGATCCGATCTGATCTGAAAATTATCCTCCATCCAGATTCAAATTATTGAATTAATTTCGTTTCCCTGTCCGGAACATCTATCTTCACACCATTGATCCTCGTCTCCTCATCATTTTTATAAGTGATGGTCATAACAACGTTTCCTTCCAAATCATACCTTTTCCATATTTTCTCCCTTATTCCTGCCGAGTAATATCTTTCTTCTTTAATATTACCATTATCATAGTACAACTTATGCTTACCATCAGCATTTCCCTGGAAATAATTTCCTTCGTAACCGAGAGTGCTGTCATTATAAAAATACTTCCATTTTCCGTCCCTTAGGCCGGTAATATAATTTCCCACCTCAATATGATCTCCGACCCTGTAATACCACTCCCCTTCTTTCTCACCATCAACCCAGTCTCCCCTGGTTATTATCTTCCCGTTTTCAGAATATTCAACCATAACACCATCTTCTCTGCCATTAAAGTACGATTCTTCCCTCCATATGTTCCCATTTTCATAATACCAGGTCCATATCCCATTCTCTTTACCTTTGATATATTCACCTTTCTGTTCAATATTTTTATTCCTGAAATAAAAAGTCCAATTTCCGGATCTCAAATTATCCACATAGCTTCCTGTAGCCTTCAAATTTCCTTCAGGATAATAGTCTTTCCACTCACCCCATCTTTTACCTTCAACATCAATAATTCCTTCTGAAACGATTTTACCAACATCATTATATATTCTTGCAGCAGTTACACTCCCATCAGGACCATATTCACGATGGATCCCCACAGGAATATTATTCCTGTAAGCTCCGCTTGATACCAGCCTGTTCTGGTTATCATAATTATTCCTTATTTCCACATTTATATCTTCCTCTTCTTCCCTTTTATCAGTAACCAGATTGCCATTTTTATAATTCAGCAATAAAATCATATCCCCTTTTTCATTATATTCTTTATAAAATCCCTCAAGAACGTCATTTTGATAAATCTCCTCTTTCTTAATTCTGCTGTCAGGATAGAATTCTCTCCAGACTCCCTGTTTCAAACCATTTTTATCTCTTTTGTTTATGTCCTCTCTTTCTGTTATATAGCCATTATGACAATAAATCAGGGAGATAACCATTCCGGTTTCATCATATTCTTTTGTCAGTCCTTGTTTCTTACCATTCACAAAGGATACTTCACTTTTCAGCTTTCCGTCAGGATAATAGTAAAACGACTTTCCTTCTTTTTTGTCATCAATATACAGCTCTTTCGATATTATTGTTCCCCTTCCGGTTCCATCACCAATATTATTGTAATCATAAGTCAACAGGTATCCATTTTTCTTCCCATACATATAACTGATTTTCTGTATGGTATCTCCCTTAATATCAAAGAATAACCAGATGCTGTCAAGAAGATAATTTGTACGCTTGCCTTCAGATTTGATAATTCCTGTAACATAATATGTTTTCCAGTATCCGTCAGGCTTTCCGTTTAGTATTAGTCCTTCGCTTGAAACCTGTCCATTGGGATAATAAAATTTTACATAACCATCAGTTATATTCTCCTGTCCATATATTAAATGAAAACCTAATATTAAGATTCCTGTTGTGATCCAGCCTTTCATGTGTAAAATATTTCTACAGGCCAAGTTTTTCTGAAATATCCAGCATATTCTGAATTGATCTGACCGCTTTATTCCTGATTTC
>JBGPAO010000116.1:0-9436 GCA_041480755.1 Bacteroidia bacterium | reverse complement strand
GATAGCAGCACAAAAAAACTCAATCCGATAAACAGCTGGCTGAAATTTACTCCATTCCTTGCCGTATAAAGAGCTTCCTCCTTAACATTCCTTACATTAAAGCCCAGGTTTGCAGGATCAAGATTATTCCTTAAAACTTCTTTAATTTTTTCAACATTAGTTGTACTTGCCGGAAACCTTATAGCTGTATAATCACCAAACCTGTTCTGCCATAAATTTTGTGCAGTTTTAATATTGATGAATGCCTTAGGAGTTCCTTTCCATTTATTCCAGTACTCCTCATCCTTATCCCTGATACTTGATAAATCAATCGGTATCCCCGCCTTCCAGTCACGGCAACTCCCGGCATCAGCTAACCCCGGAATGAATGGCATAAGAGTGGGATCCTGATATGTACCTGACAAAGGGAAGATTTCCTTTACAATAAAAAAAGCTGATTTTTCATCAAGTTGCCGCAGAGGACCAACCGCAAAATATTTCAGCTCGACAGTATCTCCTGCCTGCAGAGAAAGGTCCTCCGCCAGCCATTTATTCACAATAATTTCATCCTCTTTGAGGATTTTCTCATCCAGTGTAGACACAAATGAATAAGGAGTTTTCTTTTCGGCCTTCCTGAAACTATTGACGAAATAAGTTATAATTAACCTTTTGTCAGTCAAATTATTAATAAAAGCATTTGCAATCGGTGATTCAATAAATACTCTATCAGAAAACACTTCAAGTTCATTTGTCTTGCTGATATATCTGGCCTTCAGACTGGCGTCTTCAAGATCCCAGTTGTTTTTTACTGATTCAATAATTTCTTTTACCCCGATTGCCCCTGTTGAAGTAAACAGTATAGTATTTGACTTTCCTTCAATATTCATTAATCTGTTAAGAAAATCCAGATTGATGAAAACATTAAAAGCAGCTGTTTGTGAATTCTTAAGGTTAAAATGTCCCAACTGATCGGCTCCGGTAATTTTCCCGACTCTGACTCTCAGGGATATGGACGTTCCCTCATCTGAGACAAATGGTGCATTCAATGGTATCAGGCTAGTTTTCCTGATCCTCAGTATAAACATATCATTCTCTTTCAGATTTAATCCGGAAGCCAGGTTATCGCTTATATATACTTCATCTTCATCAAGATCCCCATAATTAAAATGATTATCCGATAACTGATTAAATCTGTCATCCACACCAATAACCCTTACATTATTTATTCTGTTGTTTCCTCCTTCACTTGCTGCCACTCCTTCTGTAAGTAAAAGTGGGATGCATGGGATTTTTATATCATGCTGAAGTTTATCAGCCAGACCGGTAGTAAAATACCTGTCACCTGCAGTAAGTGCAAAAGAGGTGTTTCCTAACCTGTAAAATGCAGATTTTTCAAGGCTGTGCCTTACAGAATCTCCAATGATTAGTGCCCCTGTGAGTACTGCTGTGCTTACAGCAACTCCGACAGCTACAGTTAAATTATAACGTAAATAATGAACAAAACTTTTTATGACAAATCCGAGGGTTGTCATGGCTAATTTACAGGTTGAACATAGCGCATTTTAAAAATTATGAGATTTGTCACTTCTAATTAACTGCTTCAAGCCTGCCATCTCTCAGTTTCAAAATTCTTTTCATTCTCTCAGCCAGTTCCTGTGAATGGGTTACCATTATCAGCGTTAAATTATCATCCCTGTTTATTTCAAGCAGGAGTTCTATCAGTTTAATAGCATTTTCATGATCAAGCGCTCCGGTTGGTTCGTCTGCGAGTATCAATCCAGGATTATTTATCAAGGCTCTTACAACAGCGGTCCGCTGGCATTCTCCTCCCGAAAGCAGCTGAGGCTTTTTGTCTTTATGTTCCCACAGGCCAACTCTTTTAATAAGTTTTTCAGCCCTTTCGTGCGAATTCCTGTCATGTTTATCCGGCAGGGTTGGCAGCAGAACATTTTCAAACAGTGTACATTGCGGAAGCAGGTAATGCATCTGAAAAACAAATCCTACTTCTTTATTTCGGAATTTTTCAATTTCCTTTACTGATAACGCGGTAATATCCCTGTTCCTGATATATATAGATCCGCTATCAGGCCGGTCCAAAGTACCGATCATATTAAGCAGGGTGGTCTTCCCTGAACCAGACGGACCGATAATTGCAATGCTCTCTCCCTCCTCTGCCTCAAAGGAAATATTATTCAGAACAGACTGAAAGTTGCCGGATAGCGGATTGGCGTATCCTTTTGAGATATTTTCCAATTTTAGGAACATATTCAGATCTTAAAATTACTTCTCCAATTTAAAAATAATATGCCTGCATGGATCGACAACATTACAACGGAATTTTTCAGTATTAATGGTTCTTAAGTTGTGATCCTTAAATAAGCTATTCCAATCAGCAACCTTTAAAAAATTATAGGGAAGATTTACCCCATACGGCTTATTCCCGTTATAATCTGCCAGCTTTAACAACACGAGATCAAATTTATTATTCCAGTAATGATCTTTGATCAATATATATTTTTTTGAGACCCTTTTTGCCTCATCCAATACTATTTCAGGATGCTCAATATGATGAATTACATCAACCATCATAACACAGTCAAAATAGTTATCCGGGTATGGAATGTTTGTACCGTTATATTCCTTGATAGGAATATATATTTTTGGTTGCACATAAGTATCGATACCAACAAAATTAATTTGAGGGAGTCGTTCTGATAATTTATAGGCTAACCTTCCGCATGAAGCCCCCAGGTCTAAAACATTATTTACATCCTTAAGGTAGGGAGAAAGATGATTGACTAAATATTTCCATCTCAAAGGAAAAGTAACCTTTTCATTAAATAACTTTAAGAGATTTTGCACTGAAATATTTTAATTGTTTTCTCGTACAAATTCACCAGTTTTTCAGCCTGATTATTAATATCAAAATGCTCCAGAACACCCCTGTAACCATTCTGGCTCCTGGCAACAAGTAAATCTTTATCATTCAATATTCCTGCAAGTGCTTCTGCAAGTTTTTCAGGAGTATTTGGTTTATAGGTGATTCCGCCGCCTGACACTTCAATAATCTCAGGAAATGCTCCCAGTGCCGGTTGAACAACCGGAACGCCTGATGCCATTGACTCCAGAAGATACAGGCCAAATGCTTCTCCCAGCCTTACCGGAACTGAAAGGACTGAAATTCTTTTAAAAAACATCGCTCTGTCATCACACACAAAATCCTCACAGAAATCAATATCCTGATATAATTTTCCCCCTTTCAGTTTCTTTTTCAGACCTTTCAGGAATTTAGCATCATCACCGGTTGCTCCCCCTGTCATGATAAGCTTCACATCTTCAAATCCATTTTGTTTTTTAAGGATTATAAATGCATCCACAAGGATATCCAGGCCATTATCATAATTCATCCTCGACAAGAATCCTATATTCCTTTCCCTGACATGTGTATGAGCCCCCTGGTAAGAATTCGGGTCAACCCCCAGATAAAGTTTTTCTATTTTTTCAGGAGGGATTTTCATCTTCTCCTGCATCACTGAAGCATAATAAGTGCTTACTGAAACAAATAAATCCACATATTTGGCCCTATCATGCATCAATCCCCATACCTCATCCCTGGATTCCGGCTTCATGACATCTACCCAAACGTCCTCATCCTGCAGGGAACAAACCACGGGAACATTCATTCTTTCTTTTAGCTTGTGTGCAAGACCAAGTAACAGAGCATTTGACAGATGGATAATATCTGGTTCACAATTTACTGCTATCCAGTCCGCCATATGTTCAAGTTCCTCCCTCTGTTTACCCTCCTCTCCCAACAACATCGAGATAGTCATCTCCTCCAATCCTTTTGCACGTGTAGAACCAGCCATACCTGAAGCCAGTTTTAACATCGGTCCGGAATTCAGGAATTTGTCGAACCAACGGGGAGCTTTCCGGAAAATCGGATAAAGCTGTTTCAGATAAACACTGATTGCTCCATAAAAAACAGGTATATCCTTTATATCATGTTCATCAGCAAAAAGAGGAAGGTACATCGGGACTTTAATAACCTGATGTCCCAGTTTACGGATTGCTTCTACATATTTACTGTCTCGCAGGCAATTTCCGCAGTAAAAACTTCCTCCAGATCCTGGTATGATGTGAACGATGTTCATTCTGATTTACTTTTTAGCTCCAAAGCAATATACATTCCCGTCGGCAGCTGAAACGATAAATTTATCTTTCAGGATTGCAGGGGTGCCGGAAACGGGAGTTCCGATCTCATAACTCCATAATTTCTTCCCATTATTCAAATCGAGTATAAAAAGATCTCCCCGCATATTGGCAATAAGCACTTTATTAAATGAAACCACGGTTGACGCCTCCACTCTTGATCCGGTATTAAACTTCCAGATAAGCTTTCCTGTTGATTTATCCAGACAGTACACATATTTATTGTCATTGCCGGTTATAATCCTGTCCTTCAGAACTGAGGGCGAGCATAGGAATGGAAGGTTTGTGGTCTCATCTTTCCATTGCCACATGATTCTTTGATCTTTCAGATTAACGCATGTAAACTTGCCGTCATAATCGCCGACAAAGGCATAAGTGCCTGACAGAGATGCTGAACCTGCAACATAGGTAGCAACCTCGATCTTTTCTTTTAGCTTACCTGTGCTGATATCAACCAGATGAAGAAATCCGTCACAACCGCCAAAAACGGCAACACCTGACTGACATGCCGGTGAACCATTTATGAAATTATTAGATTCATATTTCCATTTCAGTTTACCCGAACGGGCATCAACACAATGAAGGTTGTAATCATAACTGCCGACCAGGATATACCAGTTTTCTCCTGTTTTCCAGTAATTCGGAGATCCTGAAATCTGGTTATCAGTTTTATATTCCCAGTTCTTATAGCCGGTGTTCAGATTCAAAGAAAACAACGACCCACCAAGATTACCAACATATATGTTCCCTTCCAGGATAAGTGCCGGCGCTTCTATGGTGTTGCCGCTATTAAATTTCCAGATCAGTTTACCTGTAAGATCAAGACAGTAAACATATCCATCACCTGATCCAATAATTATTTTATTTGAACAGGAAACAGGTGAAGATTTAATTTCATCATCAATTTTATATGTCCAGAGGATCTCCGGTTTTGCCGGCAACTCAAATAAAGTTGTCCCTGTAAGCGCCTGGTCTCCCCTGAATACATTCCAGCAGGCTGCCTTCTGAGAATATGCAGAACTAATTGAAATACTCCCAGGAACAAGAATGAATAAAAAAGAGAACCAATATTTAAATTTTACTAATTTCATGTAATTCTATGATAAAAAGAATCTTCTTTCTGTTAATTAAACCACCGAGATCCCGTTAACTTTGTTCACGAACTTGTAACCTGCAACTCCCGACTCGCTGCGCGGTCGGGATTAATTCGACTTTGTGTATTCAGTTCGTTGCACTCCTGAATACACAGTCTCATTAACTTGTAACCTGTAACTTGTACCCTGTACCCTTCTTAGTTTATTGTCCAATACAATACAAAAACTTTTCTCCTCTTATATATATTCTTCCGTCTGAAAACGCCGGAGTCGCTGAAACTCTGTCAGCCAGTTCCGGTTCTCCGATAAGTTCCGCTGTTTTACTTAATTTTAAAATATGAGTTTTACTGTTCAGGTCAGTAGCATATATTTTCTTGTCGGCAATAACAGGTGACGAAAAAAATCCACTGCTGAATTCACGCTCCCAGTATTTTGCCCCTGTCTTTGCATCATAACATACAAGGACACCATATGTTGTTGCAAGGAGCAACAAACCGTCTGATGCAACAGGGCTGGGAACTTCAGGCAAATATTCATCATTTTCCCACACGATAGATGGAGAAGGTTCCGGTTTAACTGCTACCAGCCTTGCATATTCATTGGCAACATAAACCAGCCCGTCCCAAAATGCAGGAGATGATCCTACTTCACCCATTATACATGCGATTGACCATAATTCACTGCCGGATTCAGGGTCATATCCTGCCACTGACGGATCAGCAGACAAAACCAGCTGCATCTTTCCGTTTATCTCGGCGAGCATAGGAGAAGCCCATGAAATTTTTACATTGCGCCGGGTATCCCATACAGTTTCTCCGGTCTTACTTTTCAGGGCCATGACCCTTCCACCTTTATTTGAGTCAAATTGTATAAATATTTTGTTATTCCATAAAATAGGCGATGATGCGTATCCGTAATGATTATCCGGCAATCCAAGATTCCTTCCCCAGACAAAGTTGCCGCTGTTTGTGAATGCGGCAATATCTCCGTTCGCATAAATAACATACACGCGTATACCATCTGTTGTGACACTTGGTGCTGACAGGCCGGCATCTGCAGTTGCCTTGGGAATTGCAGTCGGTGATCCGGGAATATCCTTTACTTCTTTCTGCCACAGAATATTTCCGGTATGTCTGTCGATGCAATAGATCATCCTTCCCTGAGCATCCGCACCAGCAATAAATAGTTTGTCTTTCCAGATCACAGGGGAGTTAGCTCCCGGTTTTGAGAGTTCTGTTTTCCACAGAATATTCCTTCCTGTTGCTCCATCCCAGTCAACCGGAATATTCCTGGCATAAGATACCCCCTGGTTCATCGGACCACGAAAACCGTTATGATTTGCCCTTATTTCAGCTATTGAAGGAAATCCGGGTGCGGAGGCAATTTGCCCTGTTTCCGGAGTTGCCTGTATTTCCTCACTTGTCTCCTTTGCGTCCTCTGACAGCGGACCAGTGGTCTGTTCAACAGGAGGTGAACTTAAATCCCCAGCCTGGTCATTAGCCTGACTTTCAGCAACATCAATGACTTCAATATTTTCCTGACCTTCGCCAATCAGATCTGCATCGGTTTCATTACCCTTATATACTTTAAGATGATTCATTACAGCAAAGGATGACAGGAATGCGATCAGAAATAAGAAACCACCTGTCGCTGCCATCCAGCGCAGGGAAGTTTTCATTTTCTTTTCCTCATCGGAACTTTGTTTTTTCGGCTTTTCCTTTTTAAAGATCAGCGATTGATAATACCGTAAGGAACCAATAAAAATTATTCCACCGAATAACAACATGTATCTCCCTGTATTTATCTGCCATTGGCTTGTAAAAAATGCTTTTCTTGCCAGGAGATCAAGATTCCGGATCTCCTGTTTAAGCTCTTCATTATTCGGCTCATCCTTCAATCTTTCAACCAGTAATTCCATTGATTTGGTCTCCAGAGGATTATTTGTCTTAATCTGTAACCAGTTAATTAATAACAAAAGAGCAACCATTGCAGTGAATATGCCTGATATATATGCAGTATTAATGCTGATTTTTATTTTCTGCGTTTGATCCATACGGGGTGTGTCATAATTATTTCATAAACGGAAAAACTTTAAGATGAACTTCAAATAATTACTTAAAATTACTTAATACGGGACAAAATTCCATACATCGCCCACAGCTGTAACAATCACCCCTGTGAGGTTGGTAATCTTTCTTCCTGTTATAAACTAATTCGGTAACCAATTTTATTCCTATCACCAGTCCAAGGAAACCTCCGAGTATCCATCCGCCGATATAAAATTTCTGCTGAATGACTTTTGCTTCTTTCACCTGGGTTTCCAGTAATTTCCCGGATGACAGGAACGTCTGTATATCAATGTTTTTTTCATCGCTTTTCAGTTCCGGATGTGCAATCATGGTTTCTGCCAGGTTAACATCCTTATTCACTCCTGAAAGAATGAATGAGCTGCGTGAGACTGCAAATCCGCCTATTCCTATCCATAATGGTATTAATATTATATATGGAATGAATCGTCGTAAAGGCTGTGGCGTGGGAATTTTATCAATTTCTTTTACCGGTTCCTCTATTGCATCAAACGGGCATGATGTTGTGCATTGCCTGCACTTTGTGCAGTTTGCCGGTGTAATACTGAGATGCCATTTTGAAAAACGTGATACCCAGTTCAGTAGGACTCCATATGGGCACAGAAACCTGCAATAAGGCCGGGCTACAAACAGGCCTATCAGCAAAAAACTGATCCCAAGGACAACCATATGAAATGGTGCATTCAATCTGAAAATCCCGACAAAAGGATCGTACCGGCAGATTATGAAATCAGTTTTGGTAACAGAGTATAATACTGCCAGTCCGAGGTAGATAAACGGCAATATTCCCAGTGTCTTCCTTAACCAAGCAGGCAGGGATATCGGTTTCAGAATAACCAGGTCCTGTATGGCGCCGAGAGGGCAGGCAGCTGCGCAGAAGGTTCTTCCAAAAAACAGGGTAGCAATCAGTGGAACCAGGAAAAAGGATAAAGCTGTAAATGAAATGGTATAATCAGGATCGGTGATTGAAAGAGCGACATTCTGGATTGCCCCGATTGCGCAGATGCAACCATGCCTGTAAAAGCCAAAATAAACAAGGGAGAATACGGATAACCAGAAAATACCTTTCCGTGATCGGGCTTTCAAAATTAACCATGAAGCCAATGCCAGAACAGCGATCAGTATAATTACATCAAAATATTCCAGGGATATTGACCGGGGTTCGGGTGTGGTTGGTGAAGGGAGAGTATAGCCGCTTTCAAATTCAGGTTTCGGGAAACGCTGCTGTGCAAGGACATAAGGAGAAAGTAAAACAAATCCTAAAAAAACCAATATTCTGATCCATTTATTCATATCTGTTCTGATATCAATCCTCTATGATTTCGTAAAACCTCCTTTTATAAGATACGGGTTGCTTGCAGGAACCCGCTTGATTGCTTTTGAAGGACATACCCTTGCAATGGAACACTGGTTGCAATTCTTGCAAAGATCATGACGGATCTGCAAATGCAAAGATCCATTCCCGAATGCAGCACATGCTTTCACGCATTTTGCACACCCGATACATAAATCTTCATTAATAGTATATTCAAAATAAGGCTCTTCAACGAATGTCCTTTTAAGAGCTGTTGTCGGGCATAGCTGATTTTCTGCTCCTGTATCAAGTTTAACGGGATCAGGGATATAATATCCGCCACACAGGTCGCAGTAACCGCATAGATCAAAAACATCAATGCATTTTACGGCTGATGGATTTTTTACGCACTCGGTTGCACACCTGCCGCACTGGTTACAAAGGGAAGGATCTATCTGCCAGACCCATTCATCAGATGTCGGTTTTCTCATTGCCAGACCGCCAATACCGCCAAATGCAAGCACAAGGGATAACCTCATGCCATTCTGTATGAAATCCCTGCGGTTATATTCCTTTTTCTTTTTCATCATTTCTTAATTTAACGGCTTCAGGAAGGTTGCAGGAGGCCAAAATGGCACATTCCCTGCACCGGCCTGATGATATACTGCAGGCATCTTTATTTACCGAGATACGCCTCTTCAGTACTAAACCACCTGTAAAAGCAGTCAATACGCCAAGAATCATCCATCGTCCCGAAGTCTTTATAAATT
>JBGPAO010000115.1:0-9470 GCA_041480755.1 Bacteroidia bacterium | reverse complement strand
ATAAGGAATCATTGAAATATTATAAAAAATATATTTCAACGTTAAAAAATCTCGGACAATTAGACCTGAACCATATGCATAGGATTGGATATGTTTTCTGGCAGAATGGATTTAAAAAAGAAGCAGAATATTATTTTAATGAACAAAAAAGAATCTGCGAAGAGTCAATTAAAATGGGCCGATCGTATTCTGTTAATTTTACTGCCAATTATGATCTGGCTGGTGTGTATGCATTCTTGGGAGACAGGGACAAAGCATATGAAAATTTAAGAGTGTGGGCCAGAATTCCTGTTTACCCAATATGGTGGGTGGGGCTTATAAAAGAGGATCCCCTATTTGACAGCATCAGGGATGAACCTGAATTTCAGCAGATTGTCAGGGATATGGAAGCAAAATACCAGGCAGAGCATGAAAGAGTCAGGAAATGGCTGGAGGAGCAGGGGATGCTTTGAAGAGTCCACAAGTCAGTGAGATTTGACATTTCGCAAGCGAAGCTCAGCGAAATGTCTTAGTCGAACTGATCCCGACAGCGCAGCTAGTCGGGATAGCGAGTCCACAAGTCCGCCTAAGAGTCCACAAGTCAACAAGTCTGCCTGCTAAACAACTTTCTAAAATACGATAAGTTCTTTTGTGACAACCTGACTTCCTGCTTTGAATCTTACCAGATACATTCCTTTTTCCCAGCCGGATATATCGATGGAAATATCATGTTCATCTGGCAGCATTAAGTCATTAAAAGGCCTCGATATCAGCCGGCCGCTGACATCAAAAATTTCTGCATATATCAGTGCTTTCTGATTCAAAATGAAACGCAGATGAACCTGATCTCTGGCTGGATTAGGAAATACAAGAAGATAATCCATATCCCGGATATCTGCCGGATCTGTATTGGTTTCGGTGTATAATAATCCTTTGAGTTTTCTCCCTTCCGGAAGTGCTTCACCTTTTGCTCCGGCCATATATTCTGAGATCCAGTCGGAACGGGCTGGAGGTACCCCGGGATTCCATATGAATTTTTCTTCCCATTCCTGGTCGGTATAGCGGTAAAAGTTATTGGTTACTTCAGAATGAAAGGATGATACAGGACCTGCAAAGGCCATCAGCTGATCCGGATTTGTGGGATTGGGTGCAAGGAATACCCCGGTATTGATATATCCATTACCCACATGAAGAACATGACCAACCACATTGCCCCATTGATCTGTTGGTTGCGTATGGACATCTGCAACTGTATAATCCCAGTTCAAAGCATTCCATGGCTCAAAGAACAGATCATTAAACCATCCCGTTATTGATGGGCCTGATGCCATATATTGACTGATCATTGTCTTCAGGAATACGATTTCTTCATCATTTAAAGCAACACCTGATAATTCCTTGACGGCTATTTCTTTGAATATTCCCATTATTTCAGCATACCTGCTATAGTATTTTATGATACCGGTCTTACTTTGAAAATCGAATCCATTAAATACTATCTCGAAAAAGTCTGCAGCATTCTCAGAAAAATATTGAAGTCTCTGATAGAAATCAGTGTATGGTTCGATATAAGTTAACGGATATGAACAGCCCGTTCCCCCTGTATAGGATTGTTTGCCATAAAGGATGTTATCATGCCTTAATTGAGCCCATGAAGTCAGCTGGGTATTCAGCTTTTCATGATGCCACGCTGTTGTCTTCATGAAATAGGGAATATCCTCGGAAGATGACAGGGGATTCAATTCCCGTATTGCCGAGAGCCATGTATTGTACAACGATTGCTGCCAGAAATCTTCATCGTACGCATCCACCATGTATTTAAGCGACGATATCTTATAAGCATACTTGTATGTCTCCATTGTATCCTTAAGAAGAGCCATTGCATCCTCGTTTCCAAGGACAGCCATAACATCCAGTGGATCAGGAAGTCCACGGGGTATTTTTTCTTCATTAAAGATTATCCTGTCATATACCACTTCACTGAAGATATATGAATCGATAAGGAATTTCTGTCCCAGCAGTTTAAAAGATACCGGCAGTTTTCCAGGATCTGAAGAAAAGGGATCCACATAAAAGAAATTTGACATAATCTTCTGTCCGTAATCGTCTGAGGCGTTAAGATATTCTGTGAATTCATCAAATTTCAATGAGTCAAATAGTTCTGCAGGAGAACTCAGCACCTGACTGGTCAGTCCGTTTAATTCGCCGGGTGTCATATTATCATCGGGTCCCACGAGGTACGATATTATTTGTTCATGCTTGTCAAGCAACTCTCTTTCCCCGCATGTGTATAACAATTCGTTTAGCAGTATTGCCCCTAGCTGCATGCGCCTTAGTTCATCAACTGTCCAGTCCGGCTCCCATGGATTTTCAGGAGGAGCAGTAAGAAGAAAGTCAATCCGTCCCAGCCACATCATTGCCCTGAAATAATTTTCCAGTGTTCTCTCGCCCTCATTGGTATAGAAAATTTTATTATAGTGTCCCCTGGGTTTAAACTGACTGAAATCAATATTGCGGGTTCGCGTTTCAGTAAAGAGAGTTATGGATGCCATTTGCTCATCTTTAACAGCCTGTATAATTTCATTTAACTTGTCTGAAGTGTGTTTCTGAGGAAGATATTCTGAATTATGCAAAAGTGACCTGGCAACTGAAACATACAGGTCAACGTCCTCCAGCGCATCATTGAAACGGCCGTCATTGCTGTATTTTGAATATAATGCAGGATAGGACTCATACATCGATTTTAGCAAATCCATAAGATTTGGTTCAAGGAATTGCCACTCGAGGGTCTGTAAAATAACATCATATGATTTATGCAATGTATGAAGCACAAAATCTGAACTTATGAACAGGGGAAGGTCATTGGAATAAATGCTGATGAATGCACTTGCCCAATCCCAGTTCTTTAAGCGCTGAGAGACCATGAAATGATTATTCGCCAGTAATTCCTGTTCCTCCGGTGTTAATTCATAAGCACTGTCAATAGATGCAAACCAGGGCACTGTTTTCAGTTCAGCAGGATACAGCCGGTTTGAATAATATGTAGTTTTTGGGGCATTATTCTCCAGCAATTGACTGGCCGTAAGGGTCTTGTTTTCTTCCAGGAACTGCATGTATTGTGAAGGGTCGAAGTTACTCTGGGCTTGCAGGAGCTTACCGTTCAGAACGAACAATATGAAGACAATTAAAATACTTTTTAAATATTTCATAGTCCTGTCATAATTTAATGAAAGTTACTACAATAAACTTTGTTAAATGATGCAAAATATGTGACTTAGGTTGCGTTGGGAGAAGACAAATAATTTCAGCTTCTCAGAAATTCCTTCGGTACCTCAAGAAGCCTGGCAATGTCGGATACTTTTTCACGTATATTAAATCCAGCCTTGCATTTAATATTGCATACTGAACAATCTGTACATGGTGATACGGAAAGTCCGGCTTCATCCAGGGTGAATCTTGCCTTTTCCAGGTTGCGGTAACCATAGGCATACATATAACTTCGCATTATTGTTGGAATATCAAGTCTTTTTGAACAATTCCCGATACATTGCCGGCATTGTTTACACCAGAGTTCTGAGGGATCATCATTCGACGCCAGCCTCAGGTCCTTCAGGTCTTGTTCGGTTGGCTTAATGTCCCCCCTCATAAGTGCAATATTTTTTGTCAGCTCTTCAAAGTTTGTCATTCCTGAAACGACTGAAGTGATATTCTCGTTCTGCAGAACCCATTTAAGTGCGGCATCCGAATTAACAGGTTGTGTCCGTTCCTTGTCCCAGTAAGACCCGGCCTGTGATTTCATGCCTATAAATCCTACTCCTGCCTTGGCAGCATAAGCCATAGCTTTGTTCATTTCCTCCACATTATCATTCCGGAAATTGTAACCGGGCATCACCACATCATAGATCTTGGTATCGGCTGCTGCAGTGATTGCCTCATCCTGGAAACTGTGGGTTGCGATTCCGACAAACCTTGTTTTTCCTTGTTTTTTAAGGTCTTCCATTGCCCTTAAAAGCGGTTCAAAGAATACAGATTCCCTCTTTCCGGCATAGGGTAACAGCATGAAATCGAGGTAATCAAGTCCGAATCGTCTCAGGCTTTCCTCAGCGGTTTTTATTTGCTCTTCGTAAGTGGATTCCCCTGTATAAATCCCGCTGCTGTGATCAACTCCTTTAGGAATAACCGCACTGCCTAAAATCAGTGTATCACGTGGCAGTCCTTTAACAGCATCTCCCAGGAGTTTTTCATTATTGCCTTCTCCGTAATAAGTGGCTGAGAAGAACATCCTGATACCATTTTCATAGGCTGCCCTGATAATTCCGGCACTGTTTGCTCCTTCAACCCCCATACTGACCACTGGAACTTTCAGCCCGGTCTTTCCAAGGGGCCTGTGTTTCAAATCACCAGACAATGGATTAATTGAACTGGATGGATTAATGACACTAGCTCCTGCATTTGCTTTATCCAGCATACCAGGCACCAGGGCTGCACCTGAAATTCCCACAATACTTTTCCTGATGAAATCTCGTCTTGAATCTTTTTTCATGATATTATTACTAATGAGTTTAGATTAAATTTATTTTATTTTAAAGATTTTTGGAATACAATATCCATAACCCGGCACCTGGAACCGGGAACTCCTGACCGTCAGTCAGGGGCTGCTGAACCGAGAACCATTATATTCCCCAGTTTACTATTGCTTTCTTCACGTCACGCGAGTTACTCCCAATGTATATTATAAAGTCCCCCGGTTCCCAGATATATTTCAATTCATTATTATAGAACTTCAGGTCTTCAGTCGTAATGTTAAACTGGACATCTTTTTTCTCACCCGGCCGGAGCATGATTTTTTCAAAATTCTTCAGTTCTTTGACAGGGCGGGAAATGCTTGCGACAGAATCCCGGACGTATAGCTGTACAACCTCCTCACCTTCATATTTCCCGGTATTGGTAATTGTTAAAGTGGCAGTAAGCGTTTCGTTTCCTTTTAATTCTTTATTACTTAATGTGATCTCACTATAATCAAATGTTGTATAACTGAGTCCGTAACCGAAAGGATATAGAGGATCATTGGGAACGTCAAGATATTTGGTCGTAAATTTTTGCTGGGGATTCATTGGCCGTCCTGTATTCAGATGGCTGTAATACAATGGTATTTGTCCGACACTCATTGGAAATGTAGTGGTCAGTTTTCCTGCAGGATTATAATCACCAAACAGGACATCAGCTATAGCATTCCCACCTTCTGTTCCGGATGCCCAGGTTTCCAGTATTGCATCCACGTTTTCATCTTCCCATGTAAGGGTAAGCGGCCTTCCATTCATCAGCACCAGTACAACTGGCTTACCGGTATTAACAAGCGATTTCAGCAGGTTTTTTTGACTTTCAGGTATATCCAGGTTTGAACGGCTTGCGGCTTCACCTGACATATTTTCAGATTCACCGAGAACTGCCACGATCACATCTGCTTTCCTTGCTATACTGATAGCCTGGTCAAGCATTTCGCCCGGCGAAATTGTTTTTTCCTTGTCTGGCTGGGGTGGGCCGAAAAACGGCTGTATATGCCTGAATAAATACGGGTCATCTGTGATATTTGCACCTTTGGAGTAAAGTACTTTTATTGGCTCTCCACCAACATTTTTAATGCCTTGCAGAATAGTTACTGTATTTTCAACCTTATCTGTCAATGTCCATGCTCCGAGTGTACCACGCTTGCTGTCTGCTAGTGGTCCGATGACTGCGATAGTACCTGTTCTTTTCAAAGGCAATATCTGTTTTGCATTTTTCAGAAGAACAATTGATCTGGCTGCAACTTCACGAGCTGTTTTGAGGTGCTCAGGAGTAAGGATTTCCTTTGTTGATCTTTCTTCGTTCAGGTATTTGAAAGGATCATCAAATAATCCTACTTTATATTTGGCTTCAAGCACTCTCCTGCAAGCCTGGTCAATTTCCTGTTGAGTTACCTTTCCCTCTTCCAGGGATTGTTTCAGAGTTTGCAGGAAAGATTCACCTACCATATCCATATCTACACCGGCCTTCAATGCCAGGGCAGAAACGGTTTGCAGATCACCGAGTCCGTGCTGGACCATCTCATTGATTGCAGTATAATCAGTAACTACAAAACCATTGAAGCCCCATTCGTTTCTTAATAAATCAGTTAACAGCCACTTATTTCCAGTTGCCGGAATACCATCAACCACGTTAAATGAAGTCATTATGCTTCCGGCTCCTGCTTCGACCGCAGCTTTGTAGGGGGGAAGGTATTCCTGGTACATTTTGCGGCGGCTCATATCAACCGTATTATAATCCCTTCCTCCTTCTGCAGCTCCGTATAGTCCAAAATGCTTGATGCATGCCATCATCGTATTATCCAGGGAAAGATCATCGCCCTGGTAGCCCCTGACCACTGCCCGTGCGATTTGTGATCCCAGATAAGGATCTTCCCCGGAGCCTTCTGCAATTCTACCCCAGCGTGGATCACGGGCAATATCGACCATTGGAGAATATGCCATTTTTACTCCATTCGCACTTGCTTCTGTTGCGGCAATCCGGGCACATTTCTCAATAAGCTCAATGTCCCAGGTACATGACATCCCAAGTGGTATAGGGAAAATTGTTGTGTATCCATGAATTACATCCTCTGCGAATAATATGGGAATTTTAAGCCGGGATTCATTTACTGCAATTTCCTGAGCCCTCTTTGTAAAATTAAAAGGTACATTCAGAATGCTTCCTACTTCACCGGCTTTGATTTTCTGTTCCACGTTCTCACTTACTATGGCACCGGTGGTTGAATATCCCCCGGTAACAAGTGTTAACTGACCGAGCTTTTCTTCCAGGGTCATCCTGCCCATGAGGTCGCTTATGAAGGAATTCATTTTTTTATCAGTGGCGGGTTCCTTTGTGCAACTATTAGTGAGCAATGACAACCACAGAATCGGAATTATAAATCTTAATACTTTCATATAATTTGACTTTTAATTTTGATTTGTTATTGTTAAAATTCTATTAACGATGCAGTTTATTTATCTCCCTGTCAGGAGCCAGGGCTTTGCTAACCGTTTTTACAATAATTTCACTACCCAGGCTGAAAGAAGCTTTAAGCTTTATGTTCCTGGAAGAAGGTCCTGTTTTTACCTCATATGTGCCAGGTTCAGCTATCCATGAAGATGATGCTCCATCAAAAGATGCGAGGTCATTCTTGTTAATAATGAAAGTAAGTGCCTGACTTTCACCTGGATTAAGCATAATCGTTTTTCCAAAAGAAACCAGTTCTTCAGCAGGTTTTTCGAGCTTTCCAGACGGTGAGGTAAGGTATATCTGCACGACTTCACGGCCTGCAATATTCCCTGAATTGGCGACAGTAACAGTTACATTCAACTGGTCGGTGAATTCATTTGAACTAAGCTGGATCCTGCTGTATTCAAATGTAGTATATGACAATCCATATCCAAATTCATAAGCAACAGGAACTTTGAAAGTATTATAATAACGATAACCAACATAAATATCCTCTTCGTAAACAACTTCAGAAGGGACGCTTCTCATGAATGAAGGAAGTGACTCCGATCCCGGCCTGGTATGGGCATTGGTATCCGGCAGTTCAATGCCGGGAAAATTTTTTGCAGAAGGCACATCTTTATAAGAGATCGGAAATGTAGTTGCTAGCTTACCGGAGGGATTGACTTTCCCGCTAATCACATCGGCAATTGCATTCCCTGTTTCCTGACCCGGTTGCCAGGCCAGAAGAATAGCATCAGGAAAATCACGCCAGCTGGCAACTTCTATAACTCCCCCGATATTAAGGATGACTATTGTTTTTTTGTTTTTAGCCCGGAATTCCTGGGAAACGTTTTTTATAAGTGATTTTTCGGTATTTGTCAGGTAAAAATCGCCCGGTTCTGCTTTCCTGTCGACTCCTTCGCCGGAGTTTCTTCCAATGGTAATAATGGCAGCGTCAGTTTCCCCGGCCAGTTTACGTATGGTTGCTATCTTAACTTCCATTTCGGGAATCGGAGGAGTGCCCATAAAGAAGAAAGGACTCCGGGGTTGTTTTGCCCTGGCTTCCTTCATAGAATTTGAGTATTCTGTCTGCAGTGCCTCGTTGACATTATATCCTGCATTTTTCAATCCTGATACAAGGGAGACACTGTAGGCCTCATTGACATCACCACTACCGGTTCCGCCTGTAATTATTTCATATGATGTGTTTCCAAATGCTGCCAGCATCTTAACATTTTCACCGAGTGGAAGAGCTTTTTGCTGGTTTCTTAACAGCACCATCCCGTCAGCTCCAGCCTGTCTCGCAATCTCTGCATGAGCTTTGAGGTCGGGTTTATCAGAATATGCATAACCTTTGAATCTTGGAGTCTGCAATAGAACATTCAGCAACCTCTCCACATTGGCATCAAGTATTTCCTCATCCAGCATTCCTTCCTGAACTGCTTTTATGATCTCAGCAGATTGTTCAGTCCTGCCTGGCATAAGAACATCATTTCCTGCTTTCATCATTGCTACAGGATCGGATCCGCCCATCCAGTCAGTCATTACATATCCTTTAAATCCCCAGTCATCTCTGAGTATCTTTGTCAACAGATCATGACTCTCAGCAGAATATGTACCATTTATCTTGTTATATGATGACATCACGGTCCATGGCTGGGATTCTGTGACAACTATCCTGAATCCCTCAAGGTAGATCTCGCGCAATGCCCTTTCTGAGACAATTGTATTAACTGACCGACGGTTGGTTTCCTGGTTATTAGCGGCAAAATGCTTTACTGCAGTGCCGACACCCTGGGACTGTATGCCATTTACTATTGCGGCAGCTATTTGTCCTGTTACAAACGGATCTTCGGAATAATATTCAAAATTTCTTCCGCATAAGGGATTCCGGTGGATATTTAAACCCGGACCGAGAATTACATCCGCTCCGTATTCCAGTACTTCATTACCCATTGCTTCACCGACTTTATAAACAAGTTCTGGATCCCACGAGGATGCAAGAAGTGTTGCAATAGGAAATGCAGTGCAGTAGTATGTGCCCGGAGAATCTTTTCTTGTTGGACTTATCCTGAGTCCAGCCGGTCCATCAGCGAGGACCATTGTCGGAATTCCAAGCCGGGGTATCTCAGCCGTCCTGCCTGCTGCACCGGGGACAAACTTCCTTACTCTTTCGACCATGGACTGGTAAGCTGAATCTGCCGGCAAATCCTGTTGTGCCTGGAAAGAATTAAGTCCGCCGGGAGCGCCCGGAACGGAATCATCCTCAAGACCGCCAGGACCAGCGGCATCGCCATGATCACCGGAACCTCCTGAACCACCAGTACCACCATCACCACCTGGTCTGCCTGGGCCTCCTGACATCTCAGCTAATACGGAATCAGGAATCTCAAAAAACATACCTGTCCCTGTTACCAGCATCGCCTTTTCCTCAAGGGTCATTGCGGAAACTACTTTTTTTACAGGTGCTACGCCTAATTGAGGCTCTTTTT
>JBGPAO010000114.1:0-9568 GCA_041480755.1 Bacteroidia bacterium | reverse complement strand
ACTACATATAATTGCTTGTAATTCTGGCGATTAATCAGGGAAACTCAGTTTTAATATTTAGCAGCCAATTTAATTATATATCATTTTTTATTAAATATTTAATAATGGATACTTTAAATATTAAGGCGAATATACATTAAATCGATAGATATTATTGATATTTTTGAAAAATCCTGGTTAATTCATCTGATAATATGAAAAAATACCTCTGGAATCATTTTGTTTTGTTAGTTGTTTTGTTGTCATTATTTGCTTTCAGAACACAGGCACAATTTAGAATTGATCTGCAATTCAGACCACGGTTTGAATTCAGAGATGGTTATCAAAAACTTGCTTCTGAAGGGTCCACTCCAGGCGTACTTGTTTCACAACGTACTCGAATTGGTTTGATGTACGAAAAAGATTTTCTCAAGTTCAAATTTACTCCTCAGGATGTCAGACTTTGGGGTGATGAGAAGTTGATGAGTTCAACTGGAGTTTTTGGGGACAGTTCCTCTCTTGATCTGTTAGAAGCTTACGGTGAATTGAAATTGGGGAATATCGGTTGGATTAGCGTCGGACGGCAGCAACTAAAATATGATAACTATCGTTTGCTGGGCGACCGTAACTGGAACCAGAATGGAATTTCTTATGATGCTGTTGTTTTGAAATTGTCACGGAAGGAATTCAATTTACACATAGGGGCAGTTTGGAATACATTGACTGAAGCAGGAACAGAAAACCTTTATCCTTCCGACCGATTAAAATCTATAAACTTTCTTTGGATTAATAAAAGATTTAGTGAAAACCTTAGTGCATCTTTAATACATGTTGCATCAGGTGTGACTCAGACCGATACCACAAGTAAACTTAATTTCAGACAAACCACAGGATTTTATATAGAAAATAAATCTGACGGTCTTAATTTTTGGGCTGATGCGTACTATCAATATGGAAAAAACCAGAAAGGTATGCCTATAAGTGCCTATCTTTTCGGAGCAACTATTTCATATAATTTAGATTTTTTTACTCCCGCAGCAGGATTCCTCTATCTATCGGGAAACAGCAAAACTGGTACGGATCAAAAGGAAGATAACTTATTTGATGTTTTGTATGGTAACCGCCATCGCTTTTATGGGTATATTGATTATTTCAGGAATTTCCCAAAAGATACCAAGCAGGGAGGCTTGATTGACTTTAATTGCTCTCTTGCTTTAAAACTAAATTCAAAGATCAGTATCCAGGAAATAGGTCATGTTTTTTCTCTTGCACAAATTAATCCTAATACTCCCGTTGATAAAGAATTAGGCTATGAAAATGACCTGGTTGTTAAATACAATTTCTCTGATTGGGGCGGGTTGGAAGGTGGGTATTCATTTTTTCTGCCGACATCAACTCTAAGGACTATTCAGAATATTCAGGAGAATAAGTTTTCCCAGTTTTTGTATTTACAACTGGTTATTACTACAAATCTGTTCAAACAATTATAAAACATATCTTTGTAAAACTTCCTAATCATGAAAACCAGAATTGCATTATTAATGCTTACCTTATCAGTAATTGTTTCTGCATGTGTTTCAAAAAAACGTGCAGAAGAAACAATCAACATTTCCGGAGCATGGGCATTATATCCTATGGTCGTTAAATGGTCCGAAGAATATAAGAAGGAACATCCTGAAATAAGATTTAATATTTCAGCCGGAGGGGCAGGGAAGGGGATGGCGGATGCTCTGGCAGGAACAGTAGATTTAGGAATGTTCTCACGCGGAATTTCACAGGAAGAAAAAGACAAAGGTGTTTGGTGGGTAAGTCTCACAATTGATGCCGTACTACCCACAATCAGCTCTGAAAATCCATTCCTTGAGAAATTTAAAAAACAAGGACTGACCCGGGAAGAATTCAAAAGCATTTTTGTTGACGAATCCATAAAAAACTGGTCTGAGGTACTTACCCCTTCGGATAGAGGGGATATCATGGTTTATACGCGTTCTGATGCTTGTGGTGCTGCTGAAACATGGGCAGCATTCTTTGGTAAGAAACAGGAAAATCTGAAAGGAATAGGAATTTATGGTGATCCTGGTCTTGCTGAAGCAGTTTCTAAAGATATGAATGGCATCGGTTTCAACAATACCAATTATGTATATGATATTAATACTGGCAAGAAACGTCCTGGCATGGAGGTTATGCCAATAGATATTGACGGTAATGGGATTATTGATCCCGGGGAAGATTTTTACGATTCATTAAATGATCTTTTAAAAGCAGTAGGTGGTGGTATTTACCCTTCTCCCCCTGCCAGAGAATTATATTTTGTTTCTAAAGGTAAACCAGGAAAAAAAGCAACTGTGGATTTTATGAGGTGGACATTGAATGAGGGTCAGAAATTTGTCCTCGAAGCTGGATATGTGCCTCTGGATCAGGAGGAATTAACAATACAATTAAAAAAACTGGATTAGTTAATGTTATTCAGAAGGATACTGTTTGACCGGATTACAGGATTGTGGATGATAGCCACACTTGTTACTATTTTGCTAATGCCGGTCATAATTGGAGTGGGACTTTGCCTGAAAGCATTACCATTGCTTGAACATCAATCAATTTTTAATCTGCTTGGCTCATCAGTATGGGCTCCTTCAAAAGGAGAATTTGGCTTTCTTCCGTTTATTTTAAGTTCGGTGTACATTACTTTACTTTCCTTTATTTTTGCAATGCCCATATGCTTATTATCAGCTATTTACCTGACCCAGTTTGCATCCAGTCATTTAATCCGCATTATGTACCCCGTTATTGATATATTAGCTGGATTACCGTCTGTCATATATGGAGTTTGGGGCATTTTGATCATAGTGCCATTTATTTCAAAAGTACTTGCACCGCTTTTTAATGTCTCATCTTCAGGGTATTCTATGCTGGCAGGAAGTATTGTCCTGGCTATAATGTGTATACCTTACATGTTGAATGTTCTGATTGAGGTATTTAAAACTGTGCCGGCCGGGATGAAAGAGGCATCATTATCCCTGGGTGCAACGCATTGGGAATCTGTGAAGCATGTGGTCATCAGAAAGAGCTATTCGGGAATTCTGTCCTCTTTTGGGCTTGCAATTGCAAAAGCATTGGGCGAAACAATGGCTGTTATGATGGTAGTCGGTAACCGTGTTCAAATACCAAAAACACCTTTTGAAGCAGGTTACCCGCTTCCTGCGTTGATTGCCAACAATTATGGCGAGATGTTATCTATTCCGATGTATGATTCGGCATTAATGTTCGCAGCATTGCTGCTGCTGATAATAATTCTTTTTATTAATCTTTTATTCAGGTACTTTATTTACAGGACTCAGAAACATGAATCGTAGGAAAAAGATCGAAGAAATAGTCTTTAAAATATTATCAGGATTTGCAGCTTATTCGCTGATATTTATCCTGGGATTTATTATCCTGTTAATTTTTATTAAAGGTTTTAATGCTCTTTCTCTCGATATGATCATCAAACCTCCAAAAGGAGGATATTACTATGGCGGAGAAGGAGGCGTCCTGAATGCTATTATAGGATCATTATATATTGCTGTGGGTGCGACATTGATAGCTGTCATTTTTGGAATGCCTGCAGCATTATACATAAACGTCCATCTTATTAAACAAAAACGTACTCAAAATACAATAAGATACCTGCTGGATGCTCTCTGGGGAATTCCATCGATTGTTTACGGAGCATTCGGTTTTACTTTAATGCTGTACCTGGGCATGAATGCTTCACTTCTGGCAGGAATAATTACAGTTGCTCTTTTAATTACGCCAATTATGGTCAGGACATTTGATGAGGTCCTTAGCACCATTCCAAAAGGTCTGCATGAAGCTTCTTTTGCTCTTGGATCAACAAGAACAGAAACAGCATATAAGGTGATGATGAAGCAGGGATTCTCAGGATTCATTACTGCTGTTTTGCTGGCTTTTGGACGGGGTATCGGAGATGCTGCATCAGTCTTATTTACAGCCGGATATACTGATCTGGTACCTGTGAATCTGAATGAACCTGCAGCTACACTTCCCCTGGCTATTTTCTTTCAGCTGAGTTCCCCTATACCTGAAGTCAGGGAGAGGGCATATGCAGCTGCCGTTATACTGACAATAATTATTTTAATTGTAAGCCTGACTGCGCGTTTTCTGTCTGCAAAATACTCAAAGTCGAATATTTAAGTAATATGGCTGTAAAGAGACAAAATAAAATTTCAAATACGGAAAAGTCAGAATCTATTTTGAGGATCTGCAATCTTAATGTTTATGCGCATGACCACCATATCCTTAAAAATATCAACCTGGAAATTCCAGAAAACAGGATTACTGTGCTTCTGGGACCATCAGGCTGCGGAAAGACTACATTGCTGAAATGCATTAATAAACTGACTGATCTGTATAAAGAATTAAAAGTGCAGGGAAGTATATTTATTGAGGAAGAGGATATACTGAATGCGAGATCAAAAATCCCGGAAATCAGGCAAAAGATGGGGCTGTTGTCTCAACGCCCATACCCGTTGCCGATTTCCATTTACAAGAATGTGGCTTATGGAATTAAACTGAAAGGAGTGCGGGATAAAAAATTAATTGAATACAATGTTGAAAGAAATCTGAGGGAAGTTGGTTTATGGGAAGAAGTTAAAGACCGTCTGCATTCATCCCCTGCAGGACTATCTGTGGGGCAGCAGCAGCGTCTCTGTCTTGCACGCGGGTTAGCAGTAAAACCAAGGATTATACTTGCTGATGAACCTACATCAGCTCTGGACCCTATTTCCAGCAAGATCATTGAAAATCTTTTCAGGGAGTTAAAAAAGAACTATACAATTATCCTGGTGACACATATCTTACGTCAGGCTATAAGACTTGCAGATAATGTGGTATTTATGTATGATGGTGAAATTATTGAAGAAGGAAGCACTGATGTGATATTCCGGAATCCTAAAACAGACAGATTAAGAGAATATATTGTAGAAGGAAATTGATCTGGTCTGGCAATTAAAACAATATTGTTTTCAGTTTTAAGTTGTTAGATATACATTTTGAGCTCATATGTTTGTAAAAGAACTTCCGGAATTAAAATTATTTAATTATAAAAAGTAATTTTGTAGTAATTATTAACTAAAAAATCTTTGAGATGAAAAAACTTAGTTTTCTTACTGCACTAATTCTTTTTGCTTTTGTAGGGTTCTTTACAGGTTGTGACGATACTACCCAAGAAGGTCCTGCAATTCAATTCTTTGGAGGAGTTTATATAGATGATGACGCTACTGTTGCTCCGGGTGGAATCCTTAAATTTAGCTGGGTTGCAACCAAAGGCAGCTCAAATCTTGCCTCATTCACGATTGAAAGGGAGGGTATTACCCTTGCAGGATATCCCGATGAAACTATTCCCAATGATAATTACCAAGATTCTGTAAGTCTTGAAGCTCCTCTGAATGAAGCGGCCTATGTTTATGAACTTATTGTAACTGACAAAAACGATCTCACTGCAAGCGGGTCATTTACAATCACCGTTTCAGGTGGCCCTATTAAAACATGGACTAAAACCCTTGGTTCATGGAATTCAAACACAGGTAGCTCATTTGCTTCAATAACAGGTGACGTATACCAGATTGCTGAAGCTAAAGCAAATTCAGAGAAGATTGATTTTCTGTATTATTATGGTGCTAACAACCTGGCAACACTTGCCGCTCCTGATGATGCTGATGCAGCAAATGTATTCACAGGAACCTCCGGAGTAGCAACCTGGTCTACCCTGAACAGCACAAAATTTAAGGTTACAACTTTAACTGCTGCAGAATTTGATGCCATTGCGAATGATTTACTGATTGTTTCCAATGTAAATCCCACAGAAGTTACGGCTTCTACTGTGCATCCCCTTGAAGTTGGAGATGTGGTCGCTTTTATAACTGATGCTGATAAAGCAGGAGGATCAAAAAAGGGCCTGGCAAAAGTAGCTGCTATTGCAACAGGTGCAGGAGGCACAATGGATATCGTTGTTAAAGTTCAGGAATAGTCTGATCTTATTCATAAATAAAAAAACCGCTGATAGCAGCGGTTTTTTTATTTTAATGCGAGTCTGTAGTGGAATATACCTGCCTGCGAAATAACCAGCATACAGGCCCTATTTAAGTCCTGCTGTAATCCCTGCAACGCCGCCAAACAATTTCTTATACCTAACTTGCTTGAATCCGGATAGTAAAAGCATATTGCTTACTTCCTTCGGTGAATAGAAATTCTTTGCTTAAGCGGCAAGATATTTATATGCGTTTTTATTGCCTGAAATCCATCCCCCTGTACCAGCAACAAAAAGCTTCAGATAAGCATAGAAAAGGATCTTCATGATCGACAGTATTATTATCTTTGTTTATTAGCTTATCAATCTGAATTATATGCCCAAAATTTCAATTGCCGGAAATCATGGAGAAGATATCCGTTCTGATTGCCTTGTCAAAATGAGCCTTTCTGAAAAAGGAAGCATCAGACTGAAACTCGTAAGCAAAGTTGAAACTATGTACGGTGATCAGATAAGATCACTCGTAAAAGATATATTGAGTTTTTATGGAATAAAACATGCGGACATACTGGTGCAGGATAGCGGGGCACTTGATTTCGTGCTGGCAGCCAGAATGGAAGCAGCTATCCGCCAGCTTACCGGTGATACAAGGGAGTACCTTTTACCTTCCTCAGGAGCAAAATCAGTATATACGGGCCGTGATCATATTCGCTTTACCCGGCTATATATTCCGGGGAATACGCCAAAACTTATGATAAACGCTGGCATTCATAAAGCAGATGGCATTATTCTTGACCTTGAAGATTCCGTACCACCTGCAAGGAAAGCGGAAGCCCGCCTGCTGGTCCGGAATGCCCTGCGGGCTGTCAGTTTTTACCAGTCAGAACGAATGGTAAGGATAAACCAGCTGCCTCAGGGGCTGGATGATCTGGATCTGATTGTACCACAGGATCCACACGTTATTTTGATACCTAAAACTGAAACGCCGGTCCAGGTAAAGCATGTCGCTGAAAGGATTGCTAACCTGGGTAAGAAAAGGAAGATCTGGCTGATACCCATTATCGAGAGCGCTCTGGGTATAGAGAATGCTTTCTTTATAGCCTCAGCTTCCCCGGACATCGCAGCAGTCGCTATCGGACTTGAAGATTATACTGCAGACATTGGAGTGAACAGAACAATATCAGGTGATGAATCTCTTTTTGCTCGTATGCGGATTGTTAATGCCTGCAAGGCAGCAGGTGTTCAGCCTCTCGATTCTGTTTTTCCTGATGTAGCTGATGAAAAGGGCCTTATTGATTCAGCTGTCAGGTCAAAGTCATTAGGATTCGAAGGTCTGGGATGTATTCATCCCAGGCAGATCCATATCGTACATGATTGTTTTATGCCGGGATCAGAAGAGATAGCCAGGGCATGCAGGATTATTGTGGCTTTTGAAACGGCCGAATCCAAAGGGCTCGGTGTAGTTTCGCTTGGATCAAAAATGATTGATCGGCCTGTCGTAAACCGCGCTCTGGCGACAATTGAATTGGCAGAAAGATTCGAATTATTGAAAAAGAACTGGAGACTGGAATATGAAAAAGAATAAAGAGCAGCTCAATGCTGCCGGAAGAGCGGTACCCAAATCAGTAAACGGCAAACAGGCAATTCCTTTTAAGGGTATTGGCAAAAACAGGCCTGAAGGAAATAAATACGGTCCGCGTATCCCGGTTTGTTCAGATTATCCTTCAGATGGAGACAAACTTGTGCCATCAATAAAAGATGCTCTCATCCGAAGCGGATTGGGCGACGGGATGACCATTTCCACACACCATCATTTTCGCAATGGCGACCTACTGGCAAACACAGTTTTTGATATTGCCCATGAGATGGGTATTAAAGATCTGGTCTGGTTTCCATCAGCCTCCTTTCCATGCCATGCACATCTGATACCTTACCTTGAGGATGGAACGATCCATCATATTGAGGGAAGCATGAACGGTCCATTAGGCAGGTTCACTTCACAGGGTAAAATGAAAGGAATGGGCGTGCTGAGATCTCATGGCGGCAGGTATCAGGCTGTTCAGGATGGTGAAGTCAGGATTGATATTGCAGTTATTGGGGCTTCCTGTGCTGATTCCTTTGGCAATGCAAACGGTCTTTATGGACCATCAGCCAGCGGCCTGCTTGGATTTGCCCTGGCAGACTCACAATATGCCGATAAAGTAATCGTGGTAACGGATAATCTTGTCGATTTTCCGTGCGTTCCATGGCAGATACAGGGTAATTATGTGGATTATACGGTTGTAGTCGATAAGGTGGGTGATCCCGGACAAATAGTGTCGGGCACCACCCGTATTACAACCAGTCCTGACCGTCTGTACCTTGCCGAACTCACCGGGAAATTCTGTGATGAAGCGGGAATAATCCGTAATGGTTTTTCATTTCAGACCGGGGCAGGAGGTACCTCTCTGGCTGTTGGAGAATACTTCAGGAAAATCATGAAAGAGAAAAATGTCAAGGCAAGATTTGCAAGAGGCGGCAGTAATGAATACCTTGTATCAATGCTTGAAGAAGGTATGATAGATTATCTGCTTGATGGCCAGACATTTGATCTTGCCGGTGTCAGGTCAATGGCTGAAAATTCAAAACATGTCTGGACAAGTCCGTTCACCAGCTATAATTATCACAGCAAAGCCAATTTTGCAGGAATGGTTGATGTTGTAATACTTGGCGCTACTGAAATTGATGTTAATTTCAATGCAAATGTGGTTACACACTCTGATGGTTATCTGCTTCACGGAATAGGCGGATGGCAGAATTGTCTTTTTTCAAAGACCGTAATTCTTCCGGTTCCGTTATTCCGCGATCGTGTGCCGGTAATACGTGACCAGGTGACAACATTATGCGGACCAGGTGAATTAATTGACGTAGTTATTACAGAAAGAGGGATAGCGATAAATCCAATTAGAACTGATCTTATCAGGGCTGTAAGAAAATCAAGGTTGCCTTTAAGAACTATTGATGAACTGAAAGAAGAATCAGAAAAAATTTGCGGTAAGCCTTCGCCTGCAAAATTTAAAGATAAAATTGTGGCAGTTGTAAAATGGGTGGATGGAACCTTATTAGACGCTGTCAGACAAATTGATGCGTGAGTCGCGGAATATCCCGGGAATAAGACTAATCGTCATCATCTTCATATTGTTTTGACTATTATTGTTATATGAAAAGATTCCGTTGCACGGCTTGTGGCTATGTCTACGAACCTCTGGAAGGTGATCCCGATAACAGAATTCCTCCAGGCACACCTTTTGATCAATTACCGGATGACTGGTATTGTCCGGTCTGTGGAGTACCTAAATCTGAATTTGTAGCGGATGACTGGTAAAATATTTATATAATTCAGGATCCCGGAATATTCTTTAATACCTCATTCAGCAGTTTCCAGAATTTCATCGTGCTTTTAATATTGATTCTTTCCTTTGGAGTATGTGCGCCTCTGATAGTCGGGCCAAATGAGATCATGTCCATGCCCTGGTATCTCTCTAGAATTAAACCACATTCCAGCCCTGCATGAATGGTTTT
>JBGPAO010000113.1:0-9580 GCA_041480755.1 Bacteroidia bacterium | reverse complement strand
CGACGGTTTTTGGTAAGTCGGCTCCCTCCAACCGGATTCATATCGGACAGATCGGGTGCGGAAGAATTGCCAGGGGACATGACATGTTTGAAACTTTCAAGTATGAAGATGCCATGCTGGCTGCCTGCTGTGATGTGGATTCAAAGAGAGCAGGAGAGACGAAAGAAATGCTGGAGCAATGGTATTCTGAAAAGACAGGAAAGCGGAAATATAGGAAGATAAAAGTATATACCAATTACCAGGAGATGCTGCAGGACAGAGATATTGATGCCGTTATTATATCCACTCCGGACCACTGGCATGCAAGGAATGCAATAGATGCGGCTCTGGCCGGAAAAGATATCTATCTCCAGAAACCTGCCTCATTGACAATTAAGGAGGGTCGCCAGATGAGTGATATTCTAAAGAGAACAGGAAGGATACTTCAGATGGGGAGCCAGCAGCGGTCTGTAAATCCATGGCCGCAATTTAAGAGAGCCTGTGAGCTTGTCAGGAATGGCAGGATTGGTGAGGTAAAAGAAATTTATATCGGACTTCCAGGTGATCCGTCGGGCTATGAAGAGGCAGAAATGCCTGTTCCGACTAACCTTAATTATGATGTCTGGCTGGGATCCACTCCATATGTTTACTATACCGAAAAAAGAGTTCACCCGCAGGAGGGATATGACCGGCCTGGCTGGCTAAGATGTGAACAATTCGGAGCAGGGATGATAACAGGATGGGGGACGCACCATATCGATACAGCTCACTGGGCAATGGGAACAGAATTGACAGGACCGGTGGAAATTGAAGCATCGGCTGAATTCCCCAAATCAGGATTGTGGGATGTACATGGTGATTTTAATGTGATTGCAAAATATGCGAATGGAGTGGTTATGCATATCAGCGGGGCATATCCCAACGGTGTAAAATTCATAGGTTCGGAAGGCTGGATTTTCGTAGCGAGAAGCGAATCTGCTGTAACTTCAAGTGATCCTGGTGCGCAGAATAAAGTTCCGGAAGCCCTGGATGCCAGTAATCCGAAAATCCTCGCATCAGAAATCGGCAAAGATGAGATACACCTTCAGCATTCAGAAGAACAACATCGTGACTGGCTGGATTCCATCAAATCAAGGAGGCAGCCTGTTGCACCAGCCGAGATCGGGCATCGCTCATGTTCAGCGTGCCTGGTCAGCCATATTGCAATGAAACTGAACCGAAAACTTTACTGGGATCCTGAAAATGAACGGTTTAAAAATGACGAAGAGGCTGATGCAATGCTCTCAAGACCGCAACGGAAACCGTATGGGACAGATTATGTTGAAGAGGGTGAGTCCGTTAAAAAAACTAAATAACATGAAATCACAGTATATTTATATTATCATTGGATTATTGTTACTAATGAGTTGCAGCAGACCTTCCAGACAAAATCAAACAAGTCACTATATGTTCACAGGAGCAGAAGGAGAAGTCAAACTGATAACACTCGATCCCGGACATTTTCATGCGGCGCTTGTCCAGAAGACAATGTATAAGACAGTTGATCCTGTTGTACATGTCTATGCTCCTGAAGGAAAGGATGTTATGGAACATATGGGAAGGATTGAGAGCTATAATTCCAGGAGTGATGATCCGACCTCATGGATTGAGAAATTGTACACAGGACCTGACTATCTCCAAAAGATGATCAACGAAAAGGCCGGGAATATGGTTGTAATTTCAGGCAATAATGCAAGGAAAACCGAATATATCCATGCTGCGGTCAAAGGAGGATTTAACGTTCTGGCAGATAAACCAATGGTGATTACCGCTGCCGGATTTCCCCTTCTTAAAGAAGCTTTCAACATTGCCGAAGAAAATGGTGTTCTGCTTTATGATATTATGACAGAACGTTATGAGATTACATCAATCCTGCAACGTGAATTATCGATGATACCTGAGGTTTTTGGGGAACTTACAAATGGGACAGTTGATGAACCGGCGATAACCAAAGAGAGCGTTCATCATTTCTTCAAATACGTATCAGGAAAACCATTGATCCGTCCGGCGTGGTTTTTTGATATCCGGCAGCAGGGTGAAGGAATAGCAGATGTGACGACGCATCTTGTGGATCTGATCCAGTGGGAAGTTTTTCCAGGTATAATTCTTGACACAACTGATGTTGAAATGATTTCTGCAAGAAGATGGACAACCAATATCTCTACGAAAGAGTTTAATCTTATGACGGGCGAGAGCAGTTATCCTGAATACCTTAAAGAATATCTTGAAGACAGTGTATTGCAGGTTTATTCTAATGGTGAGATGGTTTACAGGATCAGGGGGATCTGCGCAAAAGTTTCAGTAACATGGAATTTCCAGGCACCCGAAGGTACTGGTGATACACATTATTCAGTAATGAAAGGGAGCCGATGTGATCTGATTATAAGACAGGGACGGGAAGAAAAATACCAGCCGTTTTTGTACATAGAAATGACCGGCAATGAAAATCCGGATTTATTCCAGGAAACACTATCTGAGAAATTCAAAACTATCGAGGCCAGATACCCTGGCATAAGTCTTAAAAGAATAGAACAGCGAAAATGGATGGTTGACGTCCCTGATGAATACAGGGTAGGCCACGAGACCCATTTCGGACAGGTTACGGAGAAATTTCTTGAATATATTCAGGATGGCCGGATGCCGGATTGGGAAGTGCCCAATATGATTACCAAATACTTTACTATCATCAGAGCGCTGGACCTTGCAAGAAATGGAAAGTAGATTAATCCATCACTCCGGGGAATCTAAAAATTTAAAAACTATCTTAAAAAGTAACCCGGAAATCTCTATCTTTCGGAACTTTTTGATTCAGATATGCCGGAAATTCTGCCTCTTATCCTTTTTATAGTTGGAATTGTAGGGGTCCTTCTTCTTGACCTGCTGGTAATCGGACGGAAAAGTCACATTATTTCATTCGGTGAAGCAGGTATCTGGGTTGCAGTCTGGGTGAGCCTGGCGTTTTTATTCTATCTTTTCCTTTTATGGAAAGGTGAGGTCGTTCACGGGATTAAGAATATGGAAGATCTCAGACGAGTTGTTGATTTGTACTCATACCAGATAAATGTGACCGGCAATAACTTTCAGGAGACAATAAGGATTTTCCGGAAGAACATATCCACAAATTATATTACAGGTTATTTTATTGAGGAAACACTTTCGCTGGATAACCTGTTTGTTATCCTGATGATACTGACCGGTTTTTCAGTTTCAACAAAAAACTATAAAAAAGTCCTTTTCTGGGGTATACTTGGTGCGATTGTGCTGAGATCACTTTTTATATTTGCCGGATATGCCATCATAAAAAGATTCGATTGGGTATTATTAATATTCGGAGCATTTCTTGTTTATACGGGTATCCGTTATATGGTCAAAGAAGAGAAAAAAACAGATATACGCAAGCAGTTCCTTTTCAGGGCAATTTCTTCAAATTTCAGGGTTTATCCCAGATTTGTAACCAACCGGTTTTTCCTCCTCAAAGAGGGGAAGAGATATATTACTCCCCTTTTTGTCGTATTAATACTGGTTGAATTTACGGACCTTATTTTTGCTGTTGATTCTATTCCTGCTATATTTTCAGTCACAACAGATCCTTATATAGTTTTCTTCTCCAACATTTTTGCCATTATCGGGCTTCGATCACTATTCTTTTTCCTTGCCAGCATGCACGGCCGCTTCAGGTTCCTGAAGTATGGGATAAGCGTTCTGCTGATTTTTGTCGGGTTCAAACTTCTTCTTAAAGATTTTATTCAGGAGTGGGGTTACAAATCCCAGTATTCATTGTACTTCATATTTTTCGTCATTCTTGCGAGTGTCGGCATATCTCTGCTTTTTCCACCCAAAAAAAGCAGGATATAATTTGATCTTATTCCTTCATCAGCGTTTTATCCCAGAAATCTTTATCCTCGGGATTATATGGGAGGGTTTTACTTACAAAGCGGATATCTTCGATAGTATAAAATGCTCGGGGATTATAGTGGCGGATCAGATCAAGCACCTTGCTGATATATTTCCTGCTTACAATAATGTACAGAACGGAAACTTCTCCAAATGATCCTGTAGCATTAACTGTTGTAACTGGGAATCCATTATCTTTTAAGGCCGAGATGAGATTATCAGCTTTTCTTTGAGTAATAACCCGGATCATCTCCACCCCGAGGGCAAGTTTTTCTTCCAGAATCATCCCGGTGAAATTGCCTGCTGCAAATCCAGCGGCATATGCAACATAGCATGTCCAGTTATCGAGGTTGGCCATTATCCTGGTAATGGTAATTATCCATACCAGGACCTGAAAAAATCCAATCAGCGGTGCAAACTTTTTAAATCCTCTTGCTATAAAAATCAATCGGATGGTGTCCATGGAGACATCCACGATTCTGGCCAGAAAAATCAGAAGGGGTAAAATCAGGTAATCAAAATACCATGTATCCATTATTATTCTTCATCCTGAATGATATACTCATCTTCATCCAGTTCGTCAAGCGTCAGTTCTTCGAAAATATCTTCGTTGGCTTCTTCGCTTTTTTCTTCCTCCTCCTCCTCATCTTTGACATTTACCATCTTAAATGGCAATCTGATCAAAAGATAGTCTTCATCAGTTTCAAGAGGGACAGCATAAAATAGTTTTCCCTGAACATCTGTAAACGGCTTAATATGTTCAGAAATACCTCCAGGATAGGTCTCAATAAGCTGATCCTTCACTTCCTGTGAAAGCTTTTCATAATCCTTTATCACTCTTTTCTTACATTTCTTGCTCATCTTACTCTTGATAATAATACATCGGTTGTGTGACAGAGTTATGATCTACTTCAATTTTAAAGTAAAATAACTGAATTATTAAGTTTTTTACAAAAATAAAAATACGATGTAAAAATACTGACATAAATTTCATAATAAAATTTTAAGTGAAATATTATTAACAGGGCTTTAAGTTTTAACAAAGACCGGATTAGCCAATGAAGCAGTTGTTTAAAACAATTGTTTTTTTTGTATATTTCGCTGACTATCCCTATCTGTCTTATTAAAAGGAAAAAAAGATGTGTATTCTGGCATAGAGCTGTCAGTATTGCAATAAAATCTACAGAGATAAGCGAAGATGAGATAGCCCGGATTCAGACAGCTTCCGAAGGAGTTGTCCCCTTGTTCACAGCATAGATAAACTTATAGTTCAACAGTATTCCCTATGTTTTTATTGTTTCTATTGTTCCTATTGTTTCTGTTGTTAAAACTGTTCCACCTGATTCAAATGGTTTCACTATTTAAAAAATTTATATTATAATTTAAGGCATTTGAGACATTTCTCCATGCTCCATGCTCCATGCTCCATGCTCCATGCTCCATGCTCCATGCTCCATGCTTCTTATTAATTTTAGTCATTTATTAATGTTAGAGAACTACTTCAAAATTACGCTGCGCAACCTGGGCAGTAACATTTTCTATGTTCTGATCAATATTATCGGAATGGGACTGGCTCTTGCGGTTTGTATCGTGGCATATCTGAATAATAAATATGACGCTGATTTCGATAAATACAATTCAAACGCTAAAAAAATATTCAAGATTGAGTCTGAAAGGCCAATCCAGGAAAGGCAACAGTGGTATGGCATTACTCCTTTTTCACTTGGACCTTTGGTTAAAAATGATATCAGCGGAGTGGAAGAAGTTGTCCGCGTGCAAATGTCAAATTCTCCGGTTAAGGTAGGAGAAAAGAATTTCAGTAAAAGAATTGCCTGGTGTGATCCCAACTTCTTCAAGGTTTTTACAATTAAAATGATATCAGGTTCATCGTCTTCATTCAGTGATAAGAATACCATTTTTCTGGATGAGGAGTTGGCAGATATTTACTTCGGCGATGAAAATCCGATTGGAAAGATTATATCTGTTTTTGCCGATTCAGAAGAAGAGCGGACTTTTCTTGTAGGTGGAGTCTTTGAAAAATTACCGCTTAATTCAAGTTTTATATTCCAGGCTATAACATCCATTGATAATTTCATTGAAATGTGGAATATCAATGAACATGACTGGAAAGGGATGACTGCAGGCACTTTCCTGTATCTGTCCGATCCTTCCAAAGTATCAGCAGTGGAGGAACTTTTACAACAATATATTCCTGTTCAAAATGATGCAAGGGAGGATTTTAAAATTGAAAAATTCCGTCTTGTGCCATTAACAAAAATGGCTCATCTGGCCTGGGATATCTGGAGCAATTGGTTCAGACAAAGCCTTCATCCTGCAGCGGTCACTGCGCCCCCTGTAATGGCAATTTTTATTCTGCTTATCGCCTGCTTCAATTTTATGAATACTGCAATAGCGTTTTCAAGCAGAAGACTTAAAGAAATTGGAATCAGGAAAGTCGCCGGCAGCAAAAGGATCCAGATCATAGGGCAGTTTATGGGGGAATACTTTTTACTAAGTCTTCTGTCCATTATCCTTGCAGTTTTTTTCGGCAGATACCTGGTCTCCCTGTATTCCAGTATGTGGGAATATCTGGATATTAGCTTAAGTTTCAGGGAATATCCCGAACTTTGGATTTTATTGCCCTTGCTCTTAATCATTACCACCTTACTGGCGGGTGCTTATCCTTCATTTTATATCAGCAGGTTCAATCCCGTTTTTATATTCCAGGATAAACTTAAGATCGGCTCCAGGAATATCCTGTCGAAAATCCTCCTGACTCTTCAATTTATGATTTCAGTACTTGCGCTTGTTTCAGGGATTATTTTTTCCAGGAATGCACGTTTCCAGGACAACATTTATCTGGGTTATGATAAAGACAATATTATTGCTGTCCCGATAAGAAACCATTCCCATTTTATAGCTTTCCGGGATGCGGTAAGAACTAATCCGAAAATAGAAAGTGTAGGTGAATCCGAAGAACACATAGGGAATTCAAGTTATAACCGTTCTGTGGAATATCAGAATATCAGGTTCGAGGTTCAGCTCCTGGATATTGGAGATGATTACTTTAAAACAATGGGACTAAAACTGTCAGAAGGCAGGGAATTCCCGCCTGAACTGGCACAAACTGACAAAGAAAATTCAATCATTATAAACAAAAAATTTGTTGAAGAATTTGGAATTCAAAATCCTGTAGGTCAGCGTGTTATGATGGATGATACTGTCCCTCTGAATATTGTTGGTGTTATGGAAAATATTTATTTGTATGGGATTTGGTCAAAAATTGAACCGATGATATTACGACGTGGCTATGACGTAAGAATGAGGACCCTGGCAGTCAGGGCATCTGAAGAGAATCTTAAGGAGGTGAACCAATTCCTGGAAGACCAATGGCAGGAACTTGTGCCAAACTACCCTTATTCAGGTTTTTTTCAGGACGACCTGATGGAGGAGGGAAGGGATATCAATAGAAATATTAAGTATATCTATATTTTCCTTGCGTTTATTGCAACAATTTTATCTGCAATCGGATTATATACACTTGTCTCGCTGAGCATCATCCGAAGGACAAAAGAGGTGGGAATAAGGAAAGTTATGGGAGCCACCATTCCCAGGATTTTCAGTATCCTGAACAGGGAATACCTTATTATTCTTGTTATAGCTGCAATTGGGGGCAGTCTGTCAGGATACTGGCTTTCAAAGCAAATGATGGATAGTATCTGGGATGTTTTCACTGATGTTACTGTATTCACCTTCCTGGTTCCGGTTATATTGATTTTTGGTGTGGCAACTGCAACCATGAGTTGGAAAATTTATGCAGCTGCTTCAAGAAATCCAACCGATTCTCTGAGGTATGAATAGGAGCGATTTATTTATAACGATAGATGAACTTATCGTAGATGATCAATGCCAGTGCTGTAAGAACACCGATAGTGATCAGGATCAGGCCAAATCTTGAAGGATAATAGTTAAGCCACAGATATTCAGTCAGTGACTGGCTGTCCATCCCCATTAATTCTGCGGCACGCATGAAATAATCATTTTTGGTGAAGTGATCTGAGATAGCAGGCATATCAAGTCCCCATCGTTCAATTTCACGACCCAGCAGCACATATTTATCAGAAAGAACCTCATAAATCCTTCCGGATAGTAATCCGCCGAAGAAATTACCCATAGCCATTGGCAGGAAATTTGATCCCATATACAAGGCTGCTTTGTCCCTTGGCGCAAAACCGCTGATATATTCAAGTATTTTCGGAGAAAAACACATTTCACCAATTGAAAAAATGAATATGGCCATTATCAGGATCCAGCCATTCCTTGTAATCAATGCCAGAGTAAGACCTATTGCATTAATAATAAGCCCGCCAATCATGGTGTTAATTGCTTTATATCTCATCATAAAAGCTGAGACTGAGACCTGCAGAATGATAATGAATAAAGCATCAAGGAGGATGAATTTCTCCGGCAGGATATTTCCATCATGAGTTCCAATTGATTCAGCCAGTCCGGGAAAAACATTTGATATGGCATCGTAAATTACTGATGTTGAAGTCCACTGTTCTATAAAAACCGGCAGACTGTAAAAATACTGCCAGTAAACTGTCCACCCGCCAATTATTATGATAAGGAAAAAAAGAAATTTCCTGTCCTGTAAAGCCACATAAATATTTGTAAAAACCTGCTTGAAAGACTTTCCGAGAGGTTCGGTTCTCTCTTTCTTATCAGGTTCTTTGTAAAAAAAGATAAGGATTATCAGGTTAACGAGAATAATTCCGGAAGACATCATGAAAATATACTGCCATTTAAATTCCCTCAGCTCAGAAGCCAGGTATGGCCCAATCATAGCTCCAATATTAACAACCATATAAAATATCCCAAAACCGATTGATGAAGAATTTTGATCAGTTGTTTTTGAAATGGTGGCGGAAATAATAGGCTTGAAAAGGGCTGCTCCGATAGCTACATAGAAGAAAGTAATAAAAATAGCTGCAAAGGAGGTAACAAGACCCATCAGAAAATATCCGCTGGAGAGGATAATAAAAGCTATGATAAGCACTTTTTTATATCCGTATTTATCAGCGATTGATCCGGTTACAATTGGAAGGAAATAGAGAATTGCATTTACAATACCCATAATCAGGCCTTTTTCAACCTGGCTGAAACCCAGGGCACCCGTTTCCTGCGAACCGGTAAGATACAAAGCAAGCAGATTAAAGATCCCATAGTATGCCCACCGTTCAAATAATTCAAGCGTGTTAGCTGCCCAGAAAGTACGCGGGTAATTTCTTACAATTTTTATGAAACTGCTGCTCATGCAGGATATTGAGATCTATAAACTAATTTCAAGTATAGCAAAAATTAATTATAAAGCTTTTATTCTTTTTTATAATAAAAATATGAAATCCTGTTTTTTATATCATCAAAAGAATAAATATCCTTATCCCTGTGCATGTCGTAATAACTCATAAGCGCGAAATCACCAACACACATAGTTGCATGGAAAAAAATTATTGAAATATAAGTATAACTGGCAATACCCGGTACAAAAATAAATCCGGCCAGACTCAGAAGTGAGATTGTCAGAAACGGACCGATAGCCAGTAAATAAAATCCAGTTTTGTTAGTAACAAATTCATCAGCAACAGCATAAAACGCAAATTGTTTG
>JBGPAO010000112.1:0-9635 GCA_041480755.1 Bacteroidia bacterium | reverse complement strand
TTTGTTAGTTTTGTACGTCCGAAAAATAACAAACAATAAATGGAAACTGTTTTAAGCGGGATAAGGCCAACAGGGAATCTGCACCTGGGTAATTATTACGGGGCTGTCAGAAATTTCGTAAAAATGCAGCATAATTATAAATGCTTCTTCTTTGTCGCAGATTTACACTCGCTTACAACCTATCCTACTCCGCAGGATCTCCATGGGAATATTAAAAGGGTGCTTTCGGAATACCTGGCCGCCGGAATAGATCCTGAAGCAGCTACATTATATATTCAGAGTGATGTTCCTGAAGTCTCACAATTGTATTTATTGCTCAATATGAATGCCTATGTCGGCGAACTCCAGAGGACCACAACCTTCAAAGAAAAAGTCAGGACCCAGCCCGACAATGTCAATGCAGGACTGCTGACTTATCCTGTACTGATGGCAACTGATATAATAATTCACAGGGCCAATAAGGTGCCGGTTGGAAAAGATCAGGAGCAGAATCTTGAAATGACCCGGAAATTTGCAAAGAGGTTTAATACAATGTACAATGTTGAATATTTCCCGCTGCCTGAGCCATTTAATTTCGGTGAAAAATTGATTAAGATCCCCGGCCTGGACGGTTCAGGTAAAATGGGCAAAACAGAAGGGAACGGAATATACCTGGCAGATGAGCCTGATGTTATCCGAAAGAAAGTGATGAGAGCTGTTACAGATAAGGGCCCTGAGAAACCAAATCAGAAAATGCCTGAACCAATAAAGAATTTATTTACAATCCTTGATGTGGTTTCTTCAGAAGATACAGTTAAGCATTTCCGGGAGCAGTATAAGACATGTAAAATACGCTACGGTGAATTTAAAAAGCAGCTGGCTGAGGATATCATAAAAGTGACTTCTCCTATCAGGGAAAGAATACTTGAAATACAAGCCGATGATGAATACATCAGGAAAGTGGTAAAAATGGGAACAGAAAAAGCCCGGGCCAGTGCTTCACAGACACTGAGGGATGTGAGAGAGATTATCGGATACAGGAACTTCTGAAATAAAAAAACCGGGTTTTGGCCCGGTGCCCGAAAGTTTCGTTTCAGGTATATGATGGATGAACTGTTAGTAAATATATAACAAATGTTATGCCAGAAATAACCTGAATGGGTACTGGGCTACAAGGGAAAAAGGATTCAAATCAAGAGATACAGGGTACAAGGTACAGGGTACAAGGTTGCAATGCTAAGGGAGAGTACTTACAGGTTGCAGGTCACAGGTTGCAGGTTGCAATGTGTAAGTTAAAAGTTAAAAGAGTGTAAACTTTAAACCTTAAACCGATTTAAATGTCAGTATTATGAATGCAACTCAAGACGAATTTTCAGGAACCGGACCTTTCTCATTTAGAGAATCTGTTTCTTATTCTGACAATGCTATTGTCAGCAAGCAGGTTATTAAAAAATCATCAGGGAATATTACCCTTTTCGCTTTTGACAAAGGCCAGGAATTAAGTGAGCATACAGCTCCTTTTGATGCGCTTGTCCAGATTTTAGAAGGTAAAGCCAGGATCAGGATCGGTAAAAACGATTATCAGCTTACTGAGGGGTCAAGTATTATCATGCCGGCTAATATACCTCATGCACTATTTGCAACGGAAAAGTTCAAAATGCTTTTAACAATGATTAAGTCGTAATTCGTTGAGGTACTAAAGTTTACCGGAAAGAGCCTTATTAAACTTTCATATCAGTTATAGCGACCAGTTAATTTCTTGCTTACCCTGGTTGCGCAATATCTCATTTGTCTTTGAAAAGTGTTTGCAGCCAAAAAAACCGGCGCTTGCAGAGTAAGGTGAAGGATGTGCCGCTTTCAGGATGAAATGCTTTTCAGTATTAATAAGATATTCCTTGGCCTGTGCAAACTTCCCCCAGAGAAGAAATACAAGGCCGGTTTTTTCCCTTGATAATGTCCGGATCACCTGGTCTGTAAACATTTCCCATCCTTTGTTCTGGTGAGAACCGGGCTGGATTGCCCTTACTGTCAGAGTGGCATTTAATAACAATACTCCCTGCCTGGCCCATGATTCCAGGTTACCATGCCCGGGCATAGGCAATCCGATATCATTTTGAATTTCCTTAAAAATGTTAACAAGTGAAGGAGGCGAAGTGATGCCTGAAGGAACAGAAAAGCATAAACCGTGAGCCTGGCCTTTGCCATGGTAAGGATCCTGGCCCAAAAGGACAACTTTTACTGAATCGAATGGAGTCATTTCGAAGGCTGAGAAAATCTGGTTTCCCGGAGGAAAGATCTCAAATTGTTTTTTTTCTTCAACAAGGAAATTCCTCAGAGTATGAAAATAGGGAAGGTTGAATTCATCGATCAATACATTTTTCCAGCTTTCATTTATTTTAGGGTCAATCTTTTGTGTTTCCATTTGTATTGATTATAGGTTTATCTTTTGTTCCCCATTCAATAAATATCCTGGCAATATTTGTAGCGTGACTGGTTATTGTACTGAACATGGCGATCAGTTCCAGATGAGTTTCACTGCTTGAAACAGATTCAGCTATTTCTTTCCTCAGTCTTTCATAATGATGTTTTTCCAGTTCAAACGCCAAATTTCTATACTGTTTATATTTAAGCTTCATCTCCCGGGCTTTTTCCAGATTCAGTTCACGAAAGAGCTCAATTGCCCTTGAAAGTTGCCTGGTAGCTTTGCTATGGTATTCAATAAGTTCATTTTTCCCGGCATCAGAAAACTCAAGATTTCCTGCAAGCCAGGTCTTTGCCCGCAAGACCAGGATCTTGGTAATAATATCAGCGATCTGTTCAAATTCCTTTACAGTAAACATGATCTGGAAGGCTTCGGTAACACGTTTATCATTAATATTTCCGCGAGTAATTCTTAACAGGTATCGGTTAATTTCCATCATTAAAAAATCTACCTGTTTTTCCCTTCTATCAAGATGATCTAAAACTTTACCATCTTTTTCTGTAAACGGCCTGATAATCATAAAGACCATATCCAGGACATACCTTCCAACGCGCAGAGCTTCCTCTTTAGCCAGGTTAAGCCCGAGGGAGGGAGTGTTCATTATATTATAATCAAGGTAGGTTGCTTCAATTTTTTCTTCTGAATCAGCTATTACCGGCCGTTCAGGGAAAATGCGATCAATCAGCCTGACAATCAGTTCGGTAAATGGAAGAAATACGAGAGCAAGGAGGACATTAAAAACCGTATGTGCATTTGCGATCTGGCGCGGAAGAACAATGGCAAGATCATTTATATCGTTGATACCCATTGAAGTTTTTGGTGATATCATTTCAATAAATTTGGCATAAGGAGATATCCACCAGATTATCAAAAGAACACCTATTATTTTGATGAGTGTCAATGCAATTGCAACCTTCTTTGCCTCCCTGGATGAATTCAGGCTGGCCAGGATTGCCGTTGCCGCTGTTCCAATATTTGAACCCAGTAAAAGCGGGATTGCAATCTCAAGTGTTACCAGTCCCTGTGAAGCGAGTACGATAATAATACCAATAAATGCACCACTGCTTTGAATTATTGCAGTAAATACTGTACCGACCAATAATCCCAAAATAGGATTTTTGAGAGTATACAGGATACTTACAAATGGAGCATAGGTCCTCAGCGGATATACTGCCTCTGACATAATCTGCATGCCAAAGAAAAGGATTCCAAAACCAAGGATGGTTTCCCCTATATATTTAACTTTTTGTTTTCCGGAAAACAGGTAAAGAACAAAACCAATGGCGACAACAAGAAGAGAATATTCCGAGAGCCTGAAGGCGATTATCTGAACTGTAATTGTAGTACCAATTGCAGCTCCCAGGATAACTCCAATTGTCTGTCTGAACTTCATAAGTCTGGAATTCACAAATCCTATAAGCATAACACAGGTAGCGCTGCTGCTCTGAACAGCGAGAGTCATGAATATCCCTGCACCTAATGCCACAAACCTGTTATTTGTAAGGTTGCTCAGTATTATCCTCAGCCTGTCACCTGCGGAATTTTGAATACCTTCACTTAACATTTTCATGCCCAGAAAGAAAAGCCCCAATCCGCCTAACAGACCAATTATTAACATGATATACCAGTTCGATCTCCTTGCTTGAAAACTGAATACCTGGATGTCCTGCCCTTCACGGCCGGTTATCCTGGCAATAATTTGATAATCACCTGATATCGAACCAAGCCTGACCTTTGATGAAGCAAAGCCAATAGAATCCGTCAAAACAAGATCAGGATTAACAGAAAAACCAGATGATCCTGATGGTTGTGTAAGGATACTGAAACTGACCTCAACTCCGGCTACTTGCAACCCGGTTGAATCCTGCACTAAAACCCTGACTGGTTCAGCCAGTTCACGTCTGACCATCCTGGATTGTTCGTCACCCGAATTTACCGGCTTAATAAGAAGGTAAGCAGATGATTTCTGATTGATTTCTTGTTTCTGAATTACATCCCGGGAAAGCAGAACAAAATCTTTTTCTGGTGTTAGAAATAAACTTGTGAGCAGGATGAAAGCTGTCAGATTCAAGATTATAATAATTGAGGGAATGCTTATTCAAATATAGTTATTATATATTTTGAGATTACTGTTGGAGGTTAACCTGAGTGCATGACCTAAACTAATTATTAACATTATAGATAAGTCTTACCATTGCTTCTGATACTTTATAATACAATTGAGCAAGGTTATAATAGAATAAGGAAGCCTAATTGCTAACAATGAGTAATAAGGTAATCTCACAATTTAAGGATAAATTTATTAGCTTTTACCTGGTAATGAATCCTGCTTTGTGATGAGGAAAAAACTAAATATTCTTATAATCATTGCCTCTTTATTTCTTGTCTTGGTGGCAGGTTACTTTTTGTTCCTGCGTGACGATTTTGAAAGGGCAGATCCCTTTACTGCAGTACCGGATGATGCTTCAATCATTATAAAGATCCGTGGACCATATTTTAATATCAGGCCCATCCTGGAAGAAAACAACATATGGAATGAGATCCTTGCTTTTCCTTCTGTCAAAAGATTTAATACAAATTTTATAACACTTGATTCGATATTATCAAATGACAGACGGGCAGCAGAAATGGTTAAAAAGAATGAACTTATGCTATCATTCCATCAATCAGGGAAAAATAAGTTTGATTTTATAGCTTATATGCCTTTGGTTTCAAGGAACAGTGATAAGCAACTGATAAGCCTGGTTGAACAAAATGCTGAAGGAAAGGCAGTTATAACGGGAAGGAAATATTCAGGTTCAAGAATATTTGATGTCAGGTTTTTAGAGAGAACTAATCTGAATTTTTCCATTGGCTTTTCTAACGGTCTTGTCATAATCAGCCCTTCAGGGATTCTTCTTGAAGAGGCCATACGGCGGCTTGATCAGCCGGACACCGGGAATTTAAGGCCCGGATTTCTGCAGGTATACAGGACAGCAGGCCAAAATGTTGAAGCAAACATATTTATCAATTACAGGACTTTCCCCGTAATGCTTTCTGCACTTCTTAATGAAAAATACAAAGAAAACCTTCAGGATTTCACCGGTTTTGCTGATTGGGGTGAACTGGACGCCAGCATAAGAGATGATGTTCTTCTCCTGAATGGACTTACAATTACTGACCAGTCAGCCAATGAATACCTGGATATTTTCCTGAACCAACAACCGCAGAAAATTGAAATTGAAAAAGTTATTCCTGATCAGGTGGCAGCTTTCATTGTTTTTAGTATCGAGGACTTTCCGGAATTTAAAGAAAAATACCGGGAATATCTGAGGGTAAGTGGTTCGCTGGATGATTACCAGGATGAAATTGATGAAATAAATGATAGTTATGATATAGATCTGGAAAAAATATTTTATTCCTTCATGGATAAAGAGGCAGGGATATTAATAACTGATGTCAAAAACTATGATCGTGACGAGAACACATTCTTTATTCTGAAAACCCTGAGCCAGAACCAGGCTGAGGATCAGATAATGGAGATAATTAATAAAGCTGCTGAAATTGAGCATTCCGGCATTCAGGATTTTATTCAGAATTACAGGATTGACAATGAAATCCAGATAAAAATTTACAGGATGCCATTGCCCTCCCTGGCACCTAAATTATTGGGAAGGGTATTCGAAGGAATACAAAACCGCTATTGTACTTTTTATGATAATTGGCTTGTATTTGGCAACTCGGTACCATCTCTGGCAAAATATATTCATACAAATCTGCTTCAGAATAACCTCAGCAGTGATCTGGAATTCAACAAATTCTCAAATTTCATGTCATCTCAGGCTAATATCTATTTTTACATTGATGTATCACGTTCAATTGACATTATAAAGAGATACCTGAACGATAAAGCGGCTATCAGTTTTGATGAAAATAAAGATCATATAACGAATTTCCACGCCCTGGCTATCCAGATAACAAACGAGGGCGATCTGTTTTACAATAATATTTTTCTGAATCATTCTTCCGGCGGGATATATGAGCCGCAGACTATCTGGGAAAGCCACCTTGATCATTTTTTTGATTTTAAACCTAAAATTCTTATCAATCATATTACTCAGGAAAAAGAAATATTTATTCAGGACAGAGAGAATTTTATTTACCTGATAAACAGTTCAGGAAGGATATTGTGGAAAATCAAACTGGAAAATCAGATATTGAGTGACATTTATCAAATTGACTATTATAAAAACGGTAAACTTCAATATCTTTTCAATACAGAAACCAAAATTCATCTTATTGACAGGAATGGAAACAATGTGGAAAATTATCCCGTAACACTGAGATACCCGGCAACAAATGGCTTAGCAGTATTTGATTATGAAAAAAATAAAGATTACAGGATATTACTTGCTGCTGAAGACCGCGAAATTTATGCTTATAATAAAGAAGGCCAGGTTGTGAAAGGATGGTCACCCGATCGCACTGAACAAATAATTGTCCGGCCTCTGCATCATGTTAAACTGGAAGACATGGATTATATTATTGGTACTGATAACTATAGTACATACATTCTGAACCGGAAGGGAGAAACCAGAATAAATGTAAAAACTCATTTTCCGGTATCATTGAATAATGATCTCAAATTTGACCTGAATACCCCCGGGACTAAGCCAAGAATCGCATTAACTGATACTTCTGGTCATATACATTACATTTATTTTGACGGTTCTGTTGAAGAATTGATATGCGGGGATTTCAGCAGCAGGCATTTTTTCGAATATGTCGATCTGGATGGCAATGGAAAAAAAGAATTCATTTTTACTGACGGAAATGAATTGAAGGTTTATAACTCCGATAAAAAATTAAAATTTTCAAGGAAGTTTAAATCAGAAATAATTTTTGCACCGGTCACATATCAATTTTCAGACAGAGATATTAAAATAGGAATAGTATGCCCGGATTCAGATGAAATTTATCTTATTAACAAGGATGGCAGCACTTACGAGGGCTTTCCATTAAAAGGATCCACCCAGTTCACCATTACCAATTTCAGTCAGTTTTCAAGTAAATTCAATCTTTTAGTTGGAAGTAATAATAACTTTTTATTTAATTATTTCGTAAAATAGTATTTTAATATTAAAAATATGTTCCGAAAAACCAGCCTCCTGCCATTATTTCTTCTGTTTACAGTATCCTTTATATCCTGTGTACCTGAAGAATTTAATAAGGATAATTATAATTTCGACGTGTTATGGGAACCGTCCTATAATGGTCCCATTGCATTTGGAAACTTTACTTTTAAAGATATACTGGATTCGATGCTGGATTCGGCAGAACTTGAACAAAATATTGAAATTGGCGAGGATACAACTAATCTTTATTATGTAGCCTATTCTGATCATATAAAATCCATCCGCGCTGATGAATGGATTGACTTACCTGACCAAAATTTCTCGGATGTTTATTTTTACAGGCCACCGGTAACTATTCCTGCGTCAGAACTCGGGAATACCGGTGAAATTATTTACACGAAAAAAGTCGAAAAATTTGATTTTGTTACTGAACATAACGAACGTATAGACAGTATTTTCCTGACATCGGGTAATCTTGTTACAAACACAATATCAACTTTACATCATACCGGGTGGTTGATAATATATTCAGATCAGATAAAAATAAATAATGAATTTTATCGTGATTCTATTGTCATCAGTGATGCATCAGGGAATTTTTCAGACAGCAAGATTACTCCGCTCGATGGATCTGCATTACGTCTTGATAACCAATCTGATCCTGATACAACTTTCCTTGAAATTATTTTTGAATTATATCTGATTCACTCCGGCAATGATATTAATGCGGGAGAGGAGGTAAATGTGGATATGAACTTTAAAGATATGATCTTTAAATCAGCCTATGGATATTTTGGCGACTATGATACATTACTAATTGATAATGAGCGGTTTGAATTTGATTTGTTTGAATATAAATTTGAAGGGAATGTGTATTTTGGTGATCCGCGCATTAACCTTATTGTAGATAATTCTCTTGGATTGCCAATTGGTGTAAATCTTTTTGGCCTGACAGCTTTTTCCCAGAAAACCGGAATAGAAACAGATATTGCCTTTGAACCGGGTGTAAATCCATTCCTTGTTAATGCGCCTGACCTGTCACAGATTGGACAATCAGTTGTTACTGAAATTTCTGTGAATAAAACGAACAGTAACATTGAAGACGTAACAAATACAACCTTAAGTTATATTGACTATAGTGCCAGAGCGATAACAAATCCGTCGGGATTGCCCACACAGGATAATTTTGTCATTGACAGCAGCCGGGCATCGGTTGATTTTGAAGTTGTACTTCCGATGGATCTGCGGGCTGAAGATTTTGAACTGGAAGATACGGTTGATTTCGACCTGTCTGGTATCCCCGAAGAGAATGATACTATCAAAATAGACACATTTCAAATCAGGATGGCAACAACAAACAGTATGCCGGTTGAAATAAACATGCAGGTTGTATTTGTTGATGAATTATATGATGTTATAGATTCATTGTTTTCAGGAGGGGAAGAAAATGTAATAAAACAACCAGAAGTGAATGATAACGGTGATGTAACCAGTGCGGGAGAAAATGAAATTTTCGTTGATTTCACTGATCGGGTTTATAGAATGAGGGATACAAGACATGCCATGGTAAGATTGACTTTTGAAACAGCAGAGCAGGGACAAAAAATGGTTAAGTTTTATTCTTATTCCGAACTTAGTTTTAAACTGGGTTCGAAGATTAAAATCAGTATTAAACAATAACAATAAGCAATATATTTTTTCTGACAGATAAAATCAAAGCTGCCGTTTATGAAAAAAACATTTCGTTTCACATCTACCCTGGTTCTTGTGTTAATATTATTTATCAATCAACAAACTTCACAAGCCCAGGTGAGCATGACTTTATACCACATGTACGGAGTACCACAGTCAAACCAGCTAAATCCTGCATTTCAACCAAACTGTGACTCTTATCTGGGATTTCCGATGTTGTCGCCACTGAATTTCAGCACAGACTTCAGTCCTTTAAGGTATGATGATATTTTCAGCTATAATTCACAACTTGAACAGATAATTACATTTATGCATCCGGATGGCGATAAGTCAGCTTTTCTAAATGCTCTGAATCCGGTTAATGCCTT
>JBGPAO010000111.1:0-9683 GCA_041480755.1 Bacteroidia bacterium | reverse complement strand
CTTAAATATGACTGGTGCTCTTATGGTACTGTAAAAACAAAAGATACTCTACCTCAAAGTCCATATATTCTTATCAGTGAGTTACTTAAAAAGCAGAAGAGAGATATTATTCTAAATATTTGTCAGTATGGGGCAGACGAAGTATGGAGATGGGCAAAAGAAGCCGGAGGCAATAGTTGGCGTACCTCAAGTGATCTGGGTAACTCTTTTGATAGTATTGGAATGACCCTTTTCAGGGACGTTTTTGATATGTACGGCGAAAACAATCTGCATCTATATGGAGGTCCGGGAGGATGGAATGATCCTGACTACTTACTGCTGGGTTATCTCTCTAATTGGAACGGACATACAGTGCCAACAACACTTACTCCTAATGAACAATATATGCAGGTTTCACTGTATGTAATGATTGCTGCACCTTTGATTTTCAGCGGGGATATTACAAGACTGGATGACTTCACTCTGAATCTTCTAACAAACGATGAAATAATTGAAATTAATCAGGATCCTTTAGGAAAGCCCGGCCACAGAATTTTAAAATCTGGTGATTCTGAGGTCTGGATAAGGCACCTGGAAGACGGATCTATTGCTGTTGGTTTGTTCAACAGAGGTGAGCATCCGACAAAAATCACTGCCTATTGGTCCGATCTTGAGATCAGCGGTAAGCAGAGAGTAAGAGATGTCTGGAGGCAGAAGGACTTAGGCAATTTTAATAAAAAATATACCGCTGAAGTAGGACGCCACGGTACTATTATGTTAAGACTCTGGCCAAAATCCAAATAAGTGTTCTACTGCTTCCAGTTATTATCTCCAGAAATAAACATAAAAGGCAATAATAATACCCAGGATTATACATGAATGAACCACGTCCCATTTATTCCAGCTGGCCCTGGTTATGGCTCGTTGTTCTTTTGTGGATGAACCAAAAGTCAGTCCTAACAACTTTTCATCAGATGCTTTCTTGGTAAACAACGACACTACGAAAAGCATGATAATGCATATGAAGAAATTAGCTATTTCATAGTGAAGCCAGTTAGTGTCAATAAAAATCTTATGATAGAATGTAGTTACATCTGTAAATCTGGTCGCAAAAATTGTAAAAAAGAGCCTTATCATTCCCAATGTAAAACCAGTGATTAAGGCAGCAAGGCCTCCAGCCGGTGTAGCACGTTTCCAGAATACACCAAAGAAAAACGCTACTGCAATTCCCGGGGCCAGAATTGACTGTACATCCTGCAAATATGCATAAAGTACTTTACCTATACTTTTCATTACAGGTATCCACAGGATTCCAAGTACAACCACTACCGCTGTGGCAATCCTGCCAACGGTCACCAGATGTTTCTCAGTGGAATCCGGTTTGTATTTTTTATAAAAATCTACTGTAAATAAGATTGCAGAAGAATTAAACAGTGATGCCAGGGAACTCATAAGTGCCGCAAGCAATCCGCCAACAACTACTCCTTTCAATCCAATAGGAAGCAGGTACGTGACAAGTGTCGGGAAAGCTGCATCTGAGCTTGACAGGGGCATAAGTCCTTTCTGATTAAGAGCATAAGCAATTAATCCGGGGATAAGAAATATAAACACAGGTGTAAGTTTCAGATATCCTGCAAAGATTGCACCACGACGCGCATGAGTTTGATTTTTCGCTGAAAGCACTCTCTGAACAATATACTGATCCGTACACCAGTACCAGAATCCGATTATTGCAGATCCGAGTAGTACACCTGTCCATGGGAATTGCGGATCTTTAGGTGAACGAATAAGGCTCAACATGCTGTCACCAAGAGGTGTCTGGTTAATATTGCAGATTCGCTCTACTTCGCTCCATCCTCCGACTTTAATTAGCCCCATGATTACTATTACGATCGATCCAATAAGCAATACCGGGGTTTGAAAGATAGAAGTGTACATGACAGCTTTCATTCCGCCAATAACAGTATAAATACCTGTTATAACAACCAATCCAACAGCACTTATCCAGAAGAAATCGATCCCCCAGATCTCTTCAATACCAAAAACCTGTTTAAAAACCACTCCACCAGCATAAACTGTGACTGCTACTTTTGTTAATATATAACTAACAAGAGAAATAATTGATAATAATGACCTGGCACTCGAATTATAACGTCTTTCAAGGAATTCCGGCATTGTATATACCATACTCCGGGAATAAAAGGGAACAAACACCCATCCTAATACCAGTATAACCCACCCGTGCATTTCCCAATGGGCCATAGCCATACCGCTTGAAGCTCCGGCTCCGGCCAGTCCTACAAGATGTTCCGAACCGATGTTCGACGCAAAAATAGATGCTCCAATTGCCAGCCATGTTGCATCACGACCGGCAAGGAAATAATCCGCCGAAGTGTCTTCCTTCATACGGCTTACCCATACGACAATCCCAGCAAGCACTAAGAAGAATAGACCCAGGACGATCCAATCCAGATAGTGAAAGTATTCCATACTTTTTTATTTTAAGTTAGTTATTAGGTTTATCAAGAAATGCTAATATAATATGAATATTTTAAAAGTGATCTATATCATTGTCTGACTTACCCTATTACGATCTCCCTCCTCTCCTTGATCGTCGGGATGACTTGTTTCATCTTTAATTTTATTGAATATTCAATTCAGCCATATAACAGTTTATCCATTTAACCAGAATTTCAGTCATTTCTTCACCCCATGCTCCATGCCCTAAGCTCTCTGCTCTATGCTTTGCAGTCTCACCTTTGATCCGATGAAGGCATAGTACGTTATAAAGACATAGCATATCAGGGGAATGATCATAGCCAGTGCCATACTTCCTGTCCGATCTGATATGAGTCCCATAACAGGAGGAAATGCTGCACCACCGACAATTGCCATAATGATCATTGAACCCCCAAGTTTCGTATTGGGACCGAGGTCCTTGATACCCAGTGCAAAAATGGTTGGGAACATCAATGACATAAAGAAACTGGTAAAAAATACTGCCCACAATCCAACCCATCCGGGATAAATAACACCTATTCCAACAAGTATCACATTGATTATGCCATATATACCCATTAGCTTTTGTGGCTGTATATATTTCATCAGGAATGTTGCTGTAAATCTTCCAACGCCAAAAGCAACCAGGCTGCCTGTCAGAAAATATCCTGCTACTTTCTCGGGTTCGCCTGTATAATCCTGAATATACTGGATAAAAAAGCTCCAGGTACCTACCTGTGCGCCAACATAAAAAAACTGGGCAAGCACTCCCTGGATAAAATGGGGAAATTTGAACAGATCACTGAACTGTCCTTTTGATTCAGTTCCTTCTTTATCCTGTTCATCTGCTGATTTTGGGAATTTTGTACGGATAAGGATAAAAGCCCAGATAATCATTACAACGCCAATGACAAGGTATGGTATGACAAGACGCATAATTTCAGACTGAAGATACGCATCATATTCCCCTCCTGCTTTCATGGCCGCTATCTCTGGTTCAGAAAGTTCAATACCTGAGAAAATAAATACTGTGCCTATCAGTACACCGGTAATAGCACCCACTGGATTGAACGATTGTGAGAAATTCAAACGCTGTTCTGAAGTCCTCGGATCACCTAATGTCGCAATAAACGGATTTGCTCCTGTTTCAAGAAAGGCAAGCCCGCTGGCAATTACAAAAAGCGCGACAAGGAAAAACAAATACTCTCCACTTCTGGCAGCAGGCAGGAATAAAAATGTTCCAAAAGCATATAAAAACAAACCAATTACAAGCCCTGTTTTATAATTATATTTTCTCATGACAAAGGCAGCTGGCATAGCCAGTGCAAAATATCCGAAGAAGAAAAAGGTCTGTACAAAACCGGCAGCCAGTCTTGATAATTCAAACGATTTCATAAACTGCTTGATCAACACGTCATTCAGATTTACAGCAATACCCCAGAACATAAATAAAGCAGTTACAAGGATAAATGGCAGAATTTTCCCGGCAGGGAAAAGACGGGGTTTTTCATCCCTTTGATTTTGTGACATAATATCTTTGTTGTTTTTGATAAGCTATATGTAATAAGAAAACTTATGATCTTTATTCGATGAATATGATTTCTGATTTATTATTTATGAGTGATGATTTATGAGTGATGGGTAAAGGGTTTGTTAGAATGCGGACATGACTTTAGCAAGGTCGATACCGAAAAGCTTCAGGGTGATAGCATTTAATGCGCTTTCATCTCCCTGGAAGTGGTATGTCTGATGTGTATGGATAAGGGACTCGCCCGGGTTAAGATTTGCAGCAGGTGATGAACTTTCAATCTCATAGAAAGGCCCCATCTGGCTTCCGTCACTTAATGGTCCATCATTATAAGAATTAAGGACATCTCCTTTAAACGGTTCATCCTGGATTTCCCATAAACTATTAACATAGTCACGGGCATCTTCACGGAAAGAAAACTTTACTATAGTGAGAGTCTTGCTAATCGAATCGTAGCTGCCTGCAAGCGGTATCACACGTAATGGGGAAAACCCTATTTTTCCCCTGGCTTTTCCATCTCCCCTGAATAAAATGATGCCATCCTCTATTTTTAACCGGTCGGGTGGTATTTTACCAAAATAAACATCGTTAACTACCGGTCCGCAAATTGCTTCATCCCCCTTCCTGTAAGGAATAATTATAGTGACTCCCGGTGACGGAGTGAACATTCCGAGTATCCAGACCGACGGCATTCCTGTTTCTTTGGTCCAGGCTTCATTTCCTGTATTTGTTATTACCGATTCCGATTCAAATCCAACAAAATCAATCTGATTCCCCAGGTCAATTCCCAGATCTTTCCGGGCCTGATCCCTATCGAGCAATTTAATATTCCTTGCCAGTTTCAGATAAAATCTGTATCCGGAATAGTTCGTAAGCTGCATCTCATTCTCAAATTGTGCATAATCTGTACCGGATTTGACCAGATTAAAAGGTTCGGTATCAATCTCCTTTGGGACAAACCAGTTCTCAAAATCAAATGAAGAACCTTCCTTAAAGTAAAATGAAAATTGCCCTCCCTCCGGGCCAAGCCAGACCCTGTCTTCTCCTCCGAATGCATTCATATGCTCCTGCATTTTCCGGGATTCGACCAGTGTATAATTGATCCAGCCATAACTTGTTCCTTCATTTCCGCCGGCCGTACTGGTTATAACTCTTCCCTGCCATTCGCTGCTGGCAATCAACATTGCTTTTCCGGACTTATCCCTAAGAATAACAGGATCCATAAATTTCCCCAGGAATTTCAGATCATAGCCAAAAGTTCCTTTTTTGTAATCTGTTTTATCCATGATTTCGGATTTCTTGTTTTTATTACCAAGCGTTGAACACGAAAAAATAAAGACAATTATCAGCAGGACGCTCGCGATGCTGCTGATCCAAACATTTAAAAAGTTCTTAGACATCTTCTGTTTAAAGTTTAGATCCCGATATTCATCGGGACAAGGTTTTCGGTTTTGTAGCCCCTGACTGTCAGTCAGGAGTTCCTTGTTTTCGGTTTCTTAGCCCCTGGCTGACAGTCAGGGATTGACTTATCCATAGATTGGTCCGTAAGCTGCACATGCCCTGTAATCGGCTCCTTCAGGATCCATTCCAAAACCATTCCATGCAGTCGGCCGGTATATCTTATCTTCAGGCACATTATGCATGCATACCGGGATCCTGAGAATAGATGCCAGGGTTATAAGATCCGCGCCAATATGTCCATAACTAATAGCCCCGTGGTTGGCTCCCCAGTTAGACATTACAGAGTAGACATCACTGAATGCCCCCCTGCCGGTAAGAACCGGGGCAAACCATGTTGTCGGCCAGGTCTGATCAGTCCTCTTATTAAGTAAATTGTGAACAGCTGCTTGAATATCAACACTAAAACCTTCAGCAATCTGAAGAGCTGGCCCAAGTCCTTTAATTAAATTAATCCTTGACATTGTTACAGGCATGCCTCCGCGCGTCAGAAAGTTAGATGAAAATCCACCTCCCCTGAAATATCCCCGGTTCGCCGGATACCATGTAGTAGCGTCAAGACACTTTTGCGCTTCATTGTTCGTAATATCCCACCAGGGTTTCATGACTGGTTTGCCATTCTTCTCCTGCTGACCGGTGCCATCAAGTGTGGCAGCTCCTGAATTTATCAGATGAATGATCCCATTTGCGGCCTGGCCCTGGAGGGTTTTTCCGGTGACCCGCTTTACAGCGGCCGGACTCCAGTAAGTCCTTACATCAGCAAAAATCTGTGCAGTATTAGTCAGCAGATGTCCAAACAGCATAACCGTACCATTCAGAGAATCATTTTCAGTAGCCACCATAAAAGGCTGCCGAATTCCATTCCAATCGAAAGAAGAGTTTAATAAGGCTTCCATGAAATCGCCATTCGGAAAATGATCGGTCCACTGCCTTTGACCCTGGAAGCCACTGATAACAGCATTCCTTCCCAAAGCCTCTTCCCCGAAACCCATTTTTTCGAGAACAGGATTTCCAATCATGAGATCCCGCATTATGATGGTCATTTTCACCACAAATTTCCAGACTTCGTCTTTTTTTGACCTGGATAATTGTTTTTCAGGTGTATTAAGATCTTTTCCTTCTTTGCAGTTTTTTCTGACCCACTTATATGCCTGTTCAAATTCTTCCTTATCAAAAATATTTTCATCCACTCTGCGTGTTATTTCAGACATATCTGCATACTCATTTCTCATGCCCAGGTAATCCTGAAAGAATCCTTCATTTACAATTGATCCGGCAATACCCATTGATACTGAACCAACAGACAGGTATGATTTGCCTTTCATTGTTGCAACGGCCAGTCCTGCCCGGGCAAACCTTAAAAGTTTTTCCCTTACATCTGCCGGGATTTCTTTATCTCCAATATCCTGAACATCTCTACCATATATACCGAATGCCGGTAATCCTTTCTGGTTATGCCCTGCCAGGGCAGCAGCCAGATAAACAGCACCCGGGCGTTCAGTTCCGTTAAATCCCCAGATTGCTTTTGGCAAAAACGGATCCATGTCAACAGTTTCGCTGCCATAACACCAGCAGGGTGTGACAGTAAGAGACACGCCTACTCCCTCTTTATGGAATTTTTCGGCTGCAATTGCCGCCTCTGCCACTCCTCCGATAGTACGGTCGGCTATTACGCACTCTACAGTTGAGCCATCAGAATGCCTAATGTTTTCCTCCAGTAAATGTGCTGCATTCCTGGCCATACCCATCGTCTGTTTTTCAAGTGATTCCCTTACACCACCCATACGGCCATCAATAACAGGTCGTATTCCAATTTTTGGTAAATGGCCCAGCAATCTTTTAGTACTCTTAATTTTTACCATAGTAATATATTTTTTACATTTAATCTAACATTTCAGGTTTTGAAAATAGTAAAAAAAATCTTCTTATCTATTTTCCTGCAAAATCAGTTTGTTTTATGCATAAAATACTGAACCTGATCACGAGTTTCTTAATTTTATAATGTACTCAGATAAATAAAATGGCTAAAAAAGTTATTGTGCTGGGCTGCGGCCTGGTGGGCAAATCTATAGCTATGGATCTTGCCAGGGATTTTGAAACGGCAGCATCAGATATGCAAACGAACTCATTTGACACCTTGAGAAAATCAGGGATACACACAATTCAGGCAGATCTTTGTGAAACAGGCAGGATCGAAAGTCTCGTTTCAGAATATGATCTGGTAATAGGAGCCCTGCCTGGCAATCTGGGTTATAAAACTCTTGAATCAGTAATAATGGCAGGCAAAAATATTGTGGATATATCCTTCATGCCTGAAGATTTTTTAAAACTAAAAGAAATCGCACTGTCAAAAGGAGTAACTGCAATTGTCGATTGCGGAGTTGCACCAGGTATGGGCAACATTATCCTGGGATACTATTATAAAAGGATGAAAATTGATACATTTAAGTGTTATGTAGGCGGTCTTCCCCTGATCCGTGAATGGCCGTACCAGTATAAGGCTGTCTTCAGCCCCATAGATGTAATAGAAGAATATACCCGGCCGGCGCGGTATCTCGAAAATGGCCAGCTTATCACCAGGGAAGCTCTTTCTGAAATTGAGATCCTGGATTTCGGCAGAGCAGGACAGCTTGAAGCATGGAATTCAGACGGGCTCAGGTCCCTTCTTGAAACGATGCCGGTCCCAAATATGATAGAAAAAACCCTCCGCTTCCCGGGAACAACAGATTATATTAAAGTCCTGAGGGAAACAGGCTTTTTCTCATATAAGGAAATTGAAGTCAATGGCCAAAGGATCCGGCCTATTGACGTGACTGCAAAATTATTATTTCCGTTATGGAAAATGAAACCTGGCGAAGGCGATTTTACTGTTATGAAAATCATAATCAAAGGTGATGAAAATGGCAGAAACAGGGAATACATTTATGATCTATATGATGAATACGACCCGGTGTCAGATACATTATCCATGGCAAGGACAACCGGCTATACCTGCACAGCAGTCGCGAATCTGATCCTCAGTGACGGTTTTAAATCGCCCGGTATATGTCCTCCGGAATATATTGGCAATGAAGAAAAAAATTTCAAATTTGTTATGGAATACCTGAAGAAAAGAAACGTCGTGTATAATCTGAAAGTCATTAATTGAATAATGAAAAAATATTCAATATTTCGTTGTTCAGGAATTTATAAAGCTGGGGCAGAGCGTTGAGGCATTTGCTGTGGAAGCATTGGTTGAAAACCACTGGATTGAGATCGCTTCAGGGACAACCATTGGCTATAAACGTATTCTGAGTTTTACGCCTGTCAACGCTATGTGTGTACGATTTTCAATCAGGGAATCAAAAGCCTGTCCCGTTATTTCTAATATTGAACTTTATTAATACAGAATTAAAATTAGCCTCATGTCAAAATACTCAATATTAAAGAACTTTTTAAACCATAAAGATCAGCATTCAGAAATAGTGCTGTTCCATCCTATTCTTATGCAGTTGGCCGCAAAATTAAATAACAACACTTATGAGGAATTTATGACAGATTATCGTGTCCTGGTTGAATCGAATATCAGGTGCCTGGAAAAGATAGATCACGATGCTGTCGGATTAATTTCAGATCCATACAGAGAGACGTCGGCATTTGGTGCTTCAGTGGAGTTTTCAGGGAATAATAATCCCGTTTGTGAACCCATTGTCACCGATATTGATGATCTTGATCTGCTCAAAAATCCCGATGTATACAAATCCGGACGGACATACGACAGGATCAGGGCGGCTGAGTATTATAAGAAAATGGCAGGAGATGATATTCCCATAATAGGATGGATTGAAGGTCCGCTTGCAGAAGCCGCAGATCTTGCCGGTGTAAATAATATCCTTGTTGATATTCTTATGGAACCTGATTTTGTAAGGAAACTGATGGATATTTGTGTGATTACTGCAAAAGATTTTGCCAGGGCTCAGGTTGAAGCCGGTTGCCTGGTTATTGGAATTGGAGATGCATTATGTTCCCAGATTGATCCTGAAACATACAGCTCATTCGTTCTGCCACTGCATCAGGAAATTATGGATTTTATTCATGATCTGGGAGCATTCACAAAACTGCATATTTGCGGTGCTATAACTCATCTATTGCCTGACCTGGCATTAACAAAAACCGATATTCTTGATCTTGACTGGATGGTTGATTTCAATTATGCCCGTGAGAAGTGCAAAAATGACAT
>JBGPAO010000110.1:0-9688 GCA_041480755.1 Bacteroidia bacterium | reverse complement strand
TCCGGACCAGAATGCAGCCCACCGGTTATTAATTCCCAGTTGCGAGGATCCATCCGTTCTTATACTTGCTGTCAGGTAATATTTATCTGCAATAGTATAATCAATATTAGACAAATATGAAAGCAAACTAATACCTACATGGCTCGAAGTATTATCCCCAGGCTGGCCATTTGCCAGTTCGTACAATTTTTCATTTGAATATTTTGTGGCAGTTGCTGAGACAAATCCGAAATTTTTCCTGGAGGCCTCAAAACCAGCCAGCATGCTAAGACTATGGATTCCTGCTGTTATATTGTAGGTAAGGATATTAGATGAAGTGACATCAATATTGGTAAGAACGTCCCTTTGACCAAGACCGTTCCAGACTTCACCGTCTATGGAGTTTGGGCTCCAGTATTCAAAATTCTGAGCCTGAACCCAATCAAGGCCGATCGTTGATTTCAGGAAAAGATTCGGCGTAAAATTAACTTGCACAATACCGTTTGTAAGGCTCCTGTAAGTCTTTGTATCTATAAACTGAAGTTTCCCATTCAAAAGATCCTCCGGATGTCCGTTTGCCAGGAAAGTAGCTTCCGGATAGGTATTGCCGTTTTCATCGTATTTCGGGGCAGTGGGATTTGATCCGTAGAGTATCCCGAGTGGGGAAGAAATTCCGATACCTTCAGCCTGATTGGATTGATCACGGTATCCTTTCTGGAGTGTATATGACAGCATCTGGTTCACCCCAAAGTTCAACCAGTCCTTTGCTTTATGATTGATATTGATCCTGCCCGAGTAACGCTGAAATTCGGAACCATTAACAATACCCTCAATATCGTTATAATTTCCGCTGATATAAAATTGCGTTTTCTCATTACCTCCGGAAGCGGAAAGCTGGTATTCCTGCTGCTGTGCTGTCCTGTATACTACATCTCTCCAGTTAGTATTTACAGTTGAATCATAAGTTGAACTCAGGTCGATTTTCGCAGCATCTATGGCCGGCCTGTAATAAGCCAGTGTATCCGCATTGCCATAATTTGACTGACCAGGCAGAAGCCCGAATAATCCTTTCACATAATTCTCTATGGCAAGCTGGTCATATTTATGATATTCCGGTCCTGACATCATCTCATATGATTTTGAAGCCATCGATGCCCATCCTGTACTGGCATTAAATTCAAACTTCGTATCTCCCTGCTTTCCTTTTTTTGTAGTTATAATGACGACACCATTTGCTGCTCTTGAACCATACAGAGATGCGGCTGCTGCATCCTTAAGCACGGTCATATTTTCAATATCTTCCGGATTCAGCGAGCTCAGTATATTTGAAGTTTTCTCATAGTGGCCCATGTTTCCTGTTTCCATAGGTATGCCATCTATTACATATAAAGGGGAAGTGGAGCCGTTTATTGAACCGATTCCGCGAATCTGGATCTCACCTGAGGAGCCGGGGTCACCAGTCTGGGAAGTGACACGGACACCGGAAACCTTACCGCTCAAAGATTTCTCAATCGATTCCGCACCCGGGACTACAAGTTTCTCACCATCAACCAAAACTGCAGAACCCGTATAATCAGATTTTTTTACAGTCCTGTAAGCTACTACCATCACCTCTTCTATTCCTACTATATCAGGATCAAGTACAACATTGATTATTGTCCTTCCATCAATGGGGATTTCCTGCGAAAGCATCCCTACATAACTGTATACCAGAGAGGTGGCGCTTAAGGGGACATTAATTGTATAATTCCCGTCCAGGTCAGTGACAGAACCGATTGTCGTGCCTTTGACTACAACGGCTGCACCGGGCAGCGAGAGTCCGTCTTCGGAAGACGTAACAGTCCCTGTAACTTGCACTGTTTGTGCATTTATCCACTGATAGCCGGTAAAGACACATCCAGCCAATAGTATAGTAATTCTTTTCATTAATAGTAACTTTAGGTTGCAGATTTGAAACTGAAAGTTAATTTTTTTTTAAAGTCTGTGAAAATTAAATAATATTTTTTATAAATGTGAATATTCAATATAAGTGTTTTCATCTAAACAGAAAATCACACAATGTTTCGAAAAAAATCTATATTTTTAAAATAATTTTTGGATATTTAACCATTATGAATAGCAAAGAATTACTCATCATTATTCTAGCATCATTGCTAATCGTCAAACTGGAAGGACAAGTACAAATTATTAACATCAAAGGCAGCTATTCCGAATTTTTCCAGCTCCATCCGAACAAATATCAATATGATGTCCTTGGATCTCCTTATTTGAATTCCCAGTGGATGTATGGAAACCTTACTTTGACCAATGAAACAAACCTGGAAAGTCTTTTTCGATATAATATTTATAATCAGCAGATTGAAATGATTTATAACAATGATACACTTGGTGTAGACTTATCATCAATTAAAGAACTGAATTTCAGTAATAAAAAATTCAAATATTTACAATGTATTGAAAGGGATTTTAACAAAGATTACCTTACTCCCTCATTTTTTGAGGTTCTTTATGAAGGCCATTGCCAATTATTAATGAAACACTACGCTGAAATTGAGAATAACAGTTATTCTGTAAACTATATGGGAGGCGGAGGAGATGGTCGGGATTATTTCAGGCTTAAATCATCATATTATTATAAAAAAGATCCGGGAGAAGCTGCTATAAAATTAAACACCCATAGAAAAAAAATTTATGAGCTCTTTTCAGATAAGCAGCAGGAAATCAGACAGTTTATTAAGACGGAAAGAATAAATCTCCATTCTTCTAATGATCTGATCCGGCTTTTTAAATATTATAATGGTTTGTAATTTCTCGAATGCTTAGTCCTCCTGAATCAGATAGTAATATTATTCCTCATGAATGATTAAATAAAAAAGCCAGGGAAAGTTCCCCGGCTTTTTATTTATAGGTGATAATAATAATGGATTATTTAGTTGGACTTGGATTAGCATTTCCCATCCACCACATCTTACGAACGAGGTCTCTACCCTGGGGACAATTGGTATTATATGTCTGCTCATCAGAGGGATATGGAAATGCATAGGGTATCTGTCCTAATAATTCATCCTGCGCCAGTGCCAGGCCAATCTCATTATTGGACCTTCTCCAATCATTCCAGGCTTCCGCTTGGCCAAACATGGCTACCCATTTCTGCTCAAGTATTTTCTGCAGGTTGATCGTTGCACCGGTTTCAACACTGATATTGGCATCAAACCAGGCCTGGTCAAAAACATCATGTTTTTCCAGTGAAGCTTGAACAGCTTCCTTGTATGCTTCAGCAGCGGCGTTATTATCTGTTCCCAGTAAAGCTTCTGCTTTCAGGAACTGGGTTTCAACATACCCGATAATCGTACTAATGCCATCGGCCTTCCAATAAATTCCTTCAGGATTGGGTTGAGAAGCTGATTCATCTGCAACTCCCGCCGGTGATCCCCTGTAAAGTGAATCGGCATCCAGGGCACAGTAAGCCGGAAGCCTGGGATCACTGGTATTGGCAAGAAAATCAACCAGTGTAGCACACATTGTTATATCACCTGTTCTCTGAGTCTGAAACTGGTATAACGGGGTAGCTTCAGTGGATCCATTCAATCCATACTGGAATTGCATATCTTCATCATTGCTTGCGAAACTGGCATTGACTGCCGTAACAACCTGGGATTTAACCGATGAATTTACTAAAACAGTATGCATAAGATAACGGGCTTTGAGAGCCTGTGCAGCTTTTTGCCATAATACCGCATCACCTCCAAACATTAAATCACCCTCGATTGGAATAGGGTTATCCTGATCAAGCTCAGTAATAGCTTCATCCAGAAGAGATAAAATTTCGGTGTAAATACTTTCCTGTGAATCAAATGAAGGGTGAAATTGAGCTACACCCAAAAATGCTTCTGAGTATGGTACATTGCCCCAAAGATCAGTAACAGCACCAATTTCAAAAGCAAGAAGGATCTTCCCGACCGCGGTCCAATGGGGTGATTCTGTTTCTTCTCCCTTTTTAATGATCGTAACACAATCGTACATTACGGAAGCATATGCATTGTTCCATAAGTTATTCGGATCGGAATTATTGATATTATAGTGTCCCTGAGCAAGAGACTGACGGCCTACCCCATCCAGATACTGCATTAATATACTTGTAACACGTACAACATCATTACCACACATGTTATAAGCCATATTGGCCTGGACAGATGGTAATATCAGGGCCAGGTCAACATCAAGCGGTCTGTCAGGATCCACATTCAAATTCGGATCGATCCATTTTTCGCAGGCAGAAAATAGTGCAGCGATAAGCACTAAAACTGTCGTTATTCTAAATATATTTTTCATTGATGATTATTTTTAGATTTATTGTTAATTAAAAGGTCACTCTCAAACCAAAGGAGTAACTCTTTGTCCCCGGCATATTGAAATAATCAAATCCCTGGGCATTGCTGGATCCAAGAAGGCTGGTTTCCGGGTCAATCCCAGTAAAAGGTGTGCTCAGGAACAGGTTACGTCCAGTGAAATATAATTCAAGAGAGCCGATAAAATTATTCGCAAAAAGTTTTTCCGGAAAAGAATAGGATGCTGTTATTTCCCTCAGACGAACCCAGCTGGATTCTTCGATGGAACTTATGGTAGGTCCTGTAAAGCTGCTTCCTTCACCCAGCCTGTACCAATGTTCATCAAGCTTAACGGGTATATCAGGTGGATTTTCGTTGCTTACGACGGCTATTTCATTGCCGTCACCATCGACACCCAGGTGACCGAGAACACCGTCCCATACGTAATCTTCGTTCCTTGACTCAGTATCACCGCTGGTTCCATGGAATCTCATGCCTCCCAGAGTTCCATTCCACATCTTCCCACCTTCCCTGATTTCCAGAAGAGCCATAACAGAAATTCCTTTGTAACTGAGTGTGTTTGTAATACCCAGGACCCAGTCAGGATTTACCTTCCCTAGAGGAACCATTACATAATTCCCCATAGGATAACCATAGTATGAAGAGGTTTGATCATCATTCAGTAAAAGTCGACCCTGATCATCTCTCCACCAGTCATAACCAAATAATGTGGGATATTCCATATCGGCTACTGCCCTTACCTGGGGATTAGTGAACCCACCGAGAAATACGTTTTCTACATTCGGGGCAAGTTCTTTCACCGTATTTTTAAATTTGGAGAAATTGGCTGTAATATCCCACTGGAAACCTGAGATTTTTACGGGCACCACATTGACAAGTATTTCAATTCCTTTGCTTTCCATGGAAGCAGCATTCTGGTATAGACTGCTAAATCCGGTTGAATTCGCGATTGGTACATCTAACAGAAGGTCTGAATTCTGGTTGATGAAGTAAGCCACATCGATGGCAAACCTGTTTTGGATAAATCTCAGATCAGCACCTACTTCTATTGTATTTTGTCTTTCGTGTTTCAGCTTACTGTTCCCCAGTCCGTCACCTACTGTATACCCTGCACTTCCCAGAAAGGGAAATGTAAGTCCTGTCGTCCAACCGTCAGCTGCACCTGCCTGGGCATAATAGCTCTGAGTTTGATATGCACCTGCAAAGTTGGCAGTAACGGCATAGGATGCACGCAGCTTTCCGAATGGCAGAATGTTATTGTTTTTCAGGAATGGAAGTTCTGTAAATACAAAACCGGCGCTGACGGAGGGATAGAAATCACTGAGGTTATCCTCAGGCATAGTGGTCGACCAGTCATTCCGGCCCGTAACATCAAGGAACAACATATTCAGGAACTGGATCTGGAGATCACCGAAAACTGCAGCTGTCCTGTAGAGGTTACTACCAGAACTGGTAGTCTGGACTGAAGTGTTACTTAACTGCCGAAAATCGGGGATCACAAGGTTATTGGCTGTTCCTGTAAGTCCCTTATATTTATACTGATACATATTTTGACCCAGTGTAAGGCTCGTCTTAATTTTATCCCCGAAATCCTTGCGGAAGTTCAGCAAAAGGTCGGAGTTTATACTCTGCCGAAATTGGGAGGTTTCTTCATTACGTCCCTCAATATAGCTATTTGAACCATTAGCAAAATAATCTACTATCCGCGTTGTGTAAAAGTCACTCCCTATCCGGTATGAAAGATTCATCCAATCTGTAATGTTGTAATTCAGGTTCCACTGGCCGATAATCCTGTCCACTTTATCCTCATAACTGATTTTGTTTGAGATCCAGTAAGGGTTATCGTAAGGACCTGCAGCTGATCTAGAACCGCGGTAATTTCTCTGGGTTCCATCCGGGAATACATAACCGCCTGCATTGTTGAATGAGGGTGAAGTTCTTACGAGACCCAGCATTACACCAGAAATATTGGAACCCTGCTGGATCCTGTTACCCCCTGAACTAATGTAGTTAAAACTTGCACCGGTTGATATTTTGCTGCTCAATTTGGTGTCGGCAGAAAACTTCAGGTTTGTTTTGGCAAATGTGTTTTCTGGGATCACTCCTTTTTCATTCAGATAACCGGCAGAAAAATAATATGTAGTAAAATCGTTTCCTCCTGAAATGCTCAGGTTATTATTATAAGCCACACCGGTCTGAAAATAATCATAGGCATCAAACATCTTGGCTTTTTCGTTGGTCAGGTAAGCAGGATCCACACCGGCCTGGTTTATTCCTCTTAACCAGCCGTCGGGATTCCACTTGTAAGGTGCATCTGACCATTCCGGAGGACGGTAGTAATACATCGTATCCACCAGTGCACCCCAGGCATAACGGTTTCCTTCAGCCCAGGTTCCATTGACACCTTGAGTATATTTCTTCTGCATGGGCTGAGTCTGGCTGATTTTGGAAAGAGTAACAGCAGAGCTAAAGGTGACATTGACTTTGTTTGTGGCCTGTCCTTTTTTGGTAGTGATAAGAATGGCTCCGGTGGCTGCACGAACACCATAAAGTGCTGTTGCCGCACCACCTTTTAATACTGAAATTGATTCAATGTCTTCGGGATTCAGGTCAATAGTGCGTTTGGATGTAGCTACCCCATCCACACCATAATCACCCTCCCCCGAAAGAATTGGCACACCATCCACAACAAAAAGGGGTTGGTTGTTACCTGTGATGGAAGCTGCGCCACGAATGGTGATGTAGGGAGAAGCTCCAGCAGCACCACTTGAATTGGTAATGCGAACACCAGCCACCTTACCGGTAATGGAGTTTAAGACATCAGTGGCATTTGATTTGACAATTTCATCGGATTTAACCTCGGTAACTGAATAACCGAGAGCCCTTGCTTCCCTCTTAATACCGATTGCTGTAACAACGATATCGCCGAGGCCAACTAAATCAGATTCCATCACAAGGTCGACAACTGTCCTTCCTGCAATAGCCACTTCAACTGTCTTCATACCGACATAGCTGAAAACAAGGGTTGTGGCATTTTGAGGGACAGTGAGGGTGTAATTCCCTTCAACATCTGCAAGTGTACCAACAGTTGTCCCTTTAACAACGATTGATACTCCTGGTAACGGACTTCCGTCTTCTGACGTGGTCACAGTACCAGAAATCTGCACTGCCTGTGCCTGCAACAGCTGTACTGTTGCAAACATTACCAGTGTCAGGAAGAGAACAAGTCTTTTCATAAATAATGAATTTAGGTTTATAATTAATGGTTAGAGAATAATTATTCAGCGCCAAATGTAATAAAAATATTTATTTATAAAAATCTTATTAAATACATATTATAGAATGATAAGCATTTATCAAAAAAAAAGCCGCCTGTTTCAAGGCAGCTTTTTTCGAGGCAGTTTTTTTTGAATAATTATTCCTTTAATTTTTATCCCAGAAAACCTTTGTTGTTAATTCATCTCCGCCAATGGCTGTAGCTGCAGCCGCATAATTATCCGGGTTCAAGGTTTGTTCATTTACCGGATATGTGAACCTCTTCGGAATCTCTGAATATTCAGTGATAGCGGGTGGAATATTAAATATCGGGTAATCCAGTCTCCTCCATTCAGTATAGGCTTCCAGTCCCCTGGTATAAAATGCTAAATAAGCCTGGGTTCCGATTTTTTCTTGCCAGGTCCCTTGTGCTGTGCCATAAGCAACCTCTGGTTTTGCTAAATACGCAGCAACATCAGGAGCTTCCCAGAACTCAAAAGAAGCAGTAATGGCAGCATTATAGTATTGTTCAGCTGTTTGTCCAACCGTAAATCCTCTTTCTGCAGCTTCAGCAAGATAGAATAACAACTCGTCATATGTTAAAAATATGCCGGGAAATGTCGCTTCAAGGATAGGATCGGCAACATGAGAAAACTGGGCATACGGACTGCTCTCTCCATAATCCCCGCCGAGATAAGCAAGTTTCTCAACATCCTTTACTGAAGAGGTATCCACCATAGTGAAGTAAGAGGCTCTTCTTGGATCAGCCAGACTGTTCAACAGGTCGATCATTGTATTGGCACCAACGAAGTCCTTCCTGCCTGTTAAGACAAGTTCGTCATAAACTGGATTAGAGTTTGGTGGTGAAGATAAATATGCCAGCAATGCATTATCATCATTGGATTGGAATACACCACTGACAGCAGCTTCAACGGTAGATTTTGCTAAACCGGCATCATGATCGGCAATAGAAATTCCAAGCTTAAGCTTCAGCGAATTCCCAAACATAATCCATGCTGCAACATCACCGCCGTAAATAATATCAGCCGACCCGAAACTACCTTGGGAATCATCTAATCCTGCCAGGTCATCATTTACACGTGATATTAAATCCTGATAGATTGTAAAAGCATCATCATATACAGGCAGTACCTTTTCAAGATCAAGTGCATCAGTATATGGAATATTTCCGAAAATATCTATCAGATTTTGATATGCATAAACCATCATCAGATCAATAATATATAGACGGTTTTGTTTGGCGACTTCCTCACTTTGGTCGAGTGTCGTTTCTTCTGAGATTAACTTGGCAGCTTCATTAAGATCCTTCAGGACATCCCTGTAATACGCCTGAAAAGTATTATCAGGTATGGTGCGGTTCACGATATCATAATTCGCCTCATCTGTATAAGTGGTTTCCGTCCAGTACTGTGAAAACAGCCTGAAAATATTAAGATTAACATTTGGCGTAGATATCTGATCCGCAAGAGTAAGCTGAGCGCCGGTAAATAAGGAATTACCAGCTACAGTACCAGGATTTTTCTTATCGATATTAAAATCATCGAAGTTTTTGGTACAGGCCGCAAACAGGACTGTAAGCAATATGAATAACAAATACGTCTTTTTCATGGTTATAAAGAATTTAGAATTGGAGATTAATACTTATACCAAAATTGCGGATAGCGGGTAATACACCACTCTGCCATCCCTGGACATTACCTGCACCCTGGCTAGCTTCAGGATCTGCGTGGGGAAGGTTCTTATAAATGATCCACAGGTTAGATCCAATCAGGCTTACAGAAGCATTAGTAATGAAAGTCTTATCCGTTAATGTTCTTGGCAAACTGTATGTAAGAACAAGTTCACGGAGTTTGACATAAGATGCATCATAAACATATCGGCCATTCGGGTTTCTTGCCCATCCGTAAGCACGGTAGTCATTTCCCGGTATTCTGACTGTATTTGGTGTTCCGTCTGCCTGTACACCAGCAAGTATTAAACCACCACTGGCCGGATCATAGGATCCGTCTGTATTTTGAATTACCGGATCCCTGACAGGATTCCCTAAATCATTAGTATAGACTGTTTCCTCATAAAGGCCTGTG
>JBGPAO010000109.1:0-9724 GCA_041480755.1 Bacteroidia bacterium | reverse complement strand
GATAAACCAGTCTTTAAGGCATTTATTTTTGGGTCTTATGCCAGGGGAGACGCTGGAACAAAAAGCGACTATGATATTTTAGTTGAACTTGATTATTCAAAGAAAATAGGATTAGAATTCATCCAAATGAGAATAGACCTTGTTAATATGCTCAAGGCTGACGTTGATTTAGTCTCTGACAAGTCCCTTTCAAAATATATTCGGCCGTATGTTGAAAAAGACAAAATACTGATCTATGAAAGGGAATCTTAGTGATACAGCCCGTCTTAAACATATTCTTGATGCAATAAGTGAAATTGAGAATTATATCAACAACATTGCAATTGATCAATTCACAAAATCTTCAGTAAAGAAATATGCAACTGTCAAACAATTAGAAATCATTGGTGAAGCAGCAAACCGTATTTCCCGGAAGGCAAAATTGAATCATCCTGAAGTAGAATGTTTAAAATTATCGCACTACGGAATATTTTAGTTCATGAATATTATTTAATTGATGAAAACATAGTTTGGAATATAATAACTAAAGACTTGCCCTGTCTTAAAAATCAAATAATTACACTATTGAATAAACTCGGATAATTTTATATATACCTTAATGTTCAATTTCTTTAAATTTTCAATACCGGATTAAACTGAGAACCGAGAACCTTTATTCCCCCCTCCATTTAAATGATCTGCTGTCGATCGCCCTCTGCGTTGCCAGTATACCATCGAGGTGGTCGTATTCGTGCTGAAGTAATTCGGAGAGATCTCCAGTAATATTCCATATTTGCTCATTCCAGTTATGATCTAGAAAGCGGACCTTGCAGGATTTATGTCTGTTAACTTTAACCAGCAAATCCGGAAAACACAGGCAATCATCCCAGATTTCCATAAATTCTTCACATTTATCGTACAACTCCGGATTAATAATAACAACTGGTTTATCAATATTCAGATAAATTAGTCTCTTCAAAACTCCTATCTGTGGTGCAGCAATAGCTCTTCCGGCATTGTACTTTGCCCTGAAATCCATCAGCATCTCATGAAGATCCTTAATCACCGGTTCCAACTCAGTAATCTCGTTCTTCTTCACCGAAACAGAAACTTCATGAAGTCTGGGATTTCCGAGTCTGAGGACTTTATTGGTTAACATTATGATTAAGTTGTTTCGGCAGTTTAGAACGTTCATTAAACGAAGTCATCCCGAAGGAGCATAGCGACTGAGGGATCTCGTAATAATCAAAGTGATCCAAATCTTTGTTAATCTTTTCGATTACGAGCTCCCTCCTCGCCTGCCGGCAGGCTTTGCTCGTCGGGGTGACTTGTTTAACTAATGTTTATAATAATTATCACCGTCCCATCTGTCTCCCTTCACGCCTCATCCTCACTCTTCACTGTTCACATCCTATACATCCCATCCAGCATCCCGGCTATCGCCTCCGACACTTTATGCCGGCTTTTCAGGCTTCCCGTTATCCCATAAATGGCAGCCTGCCTTAGCGGCTTATGACTGCCTTCAGAATCTTTTTCTTTTCCGGATAATCGTGCTGCAAGCTTGCCAATGGTTTTGCCAGGAAGAATTTTTGATGCAACTTTGGCGGCACGAACTGTGAACTTTGTTGATTTGCCTTCGGTCTGCAACTTTTCCGTCTGACCCATTACCTCCCTGAGATCGTTTATGAATTGATCAACAGTCTCTACATTTCCTCTCGATATTGTTAAATGAAGACTGTCCGGGAACTGCTGACGGTCAAGATGCCATCCCTTTTCTTCCATCATATCCGCAATAATGAAGATATCATGATTTTCAGAAGTAAAAGCTATTAGACTCATATCCGGATTGCTGATAACCTTAAGATCTGGTATTGAATTTATGCATGAAATGATCTTTTTCGTGGTTTCCATCACCTGTTTCACAATTTCCCGATAGCCTTCCTTTCCCATATAATTCATCAGTGCCCAGGCTCCTGCAACAGATCCTCCGCTCCTGGTTCCCATTAATGCAACCGATGCAAATATCCCACCCGGCCAGTCAGGATAGATATAGAATTGTTTCATTCTCATCTCCGGATTTCTGTAAAGTATGATAGACGCCCCTTTCATAGTATATCCGAATTTATGGGCATCCAGCGAAATGGATGTAACACCGGGAAGACTAAAATCAAAATCGGGAACAGGATACCCGGTTTCTTTCATGAAAGGCAGCATAAAACCTCCCATACAGGCATCAACATGAAACAGTTTTTTTTGTTCTGCTGCCATCCTTGAAATGTCTGCTACCGGATCAATAACCCCAAAAGGAAAGCAGGGTGCGGAACATACTAGCAGAATGGTGTTTTTATTTATCGCTTCCCTGATCAGGTTGACATCTACCCGTTTATCTTCCCTGACCGGAATTATCCGTGGAGTGATGTTCAGGTAATGACAGGCTTTGAGAAAGGCAGGATGGGCAGTTATCGGCATTACCACTTCTGGATGATATCCCCGCCTGTCTTTATTTTTATCCAATTCGCGTGCCACGAGGACAGTCATAATAATACTTTCAGTCCCGCCTGAGGTCACGCTTCCAACCACATTTTCGTCACCGTGAAGCAGGTTTGCGCACATAGAGACAATCTCATTTTCAAATCTTCTCAGAGACGGAAATGAGGTAGGGCTAAGCCTGTTCAGGTGAGCAAAATCCATAAATGCCTTTTCCATTAGTTTTGAAGCTTCATCTCCCGGATTGAAGACAAAACCAAACATTTTACCTGTTTTCCATTCCTGGTCAGACTGGCGAATTTTCTCCATAGATCCCAGGATAGCTTTACTATCAGAACCTTTTTCAGGGAAGGGCATCATTGGTTTCATATATATAGTGTTTTAAAGGGACGTTTATTATCTAACCTTAGATTAGAATATCTAAATTAGAATCCAAAAACTAAAAACGAAAATCAAAACAAACTGAGAACGTGTCAACCCCTGACTGACAGTCAGGGGCTCCAGAACTGAGAACCTCTTCCTAATCCGAGGCCGGTTTGGTGTAGTCAGACTCTTCTTTCAGGCTCTTGACAACGTGTTGCTTTTCCTCGACCGAGAGCCCAAAATAATTGACAAAAATGACGAAGAATGATGCAATCCCGGCAATCGCAAGGAGATATATAAATACTTTACCGTAAGGAACAAGGAAATATATTGTCACACTGAAAAGCGCCACCCAGACACCGGCACACCATGGACAGCCCAGGATTTCCTTAACCACATAAAAAACATAAAGCTTTGACTTTGAGCGGAAAAAATCACGAAAAAATTTGAAAATTTTATCAAAAACCAGTATCCTGGTCAGCCGGTAAGTTGCGAGAGCGAGCAAAAACACTTCCCATATCCTGATCTGCTCAATATTGATGCCTTTACGTTTTAGCCCAAAGCCAAGCAAGACAATTAGTATGATGTAGAATAAAGTCGCCGCGAAATTCCAGAATTTCTGCTGGCTGTTCAGTTCTTCGCTGTTAGACATATGAATGGATTTAAAAAATACGAAAGTAATAATTTTATTTAAGTCCCAGTTTCCTGCCCTCATTCAGCAGGCCGATCACTTCCTGCAATCGCTTCATTCGCGTTTCTTCTTTCTTTGCATCCATGATCCAAAAGACATACTGCCTTTTATGCGAGGGGGCAAGTGTATTAAAATAATTTGAGGCTTTTATATTTGCTGAAAGTGCGTCTGCTACAAAGTCCGGAATTACAAGATCCTTTTCAGGCTTGTAGTCAGGTTCAGGAAGAAGGCCGTGTTCTTCAGCGTATCTGTATAATGCCAGCCCTTTATCTGTCATCCTGCCCTGCCTGATCATTTCCCGGACCCTCCTGACATTCAGAAGTGACCATTTGCTTTTTTCTTTTCTTGGTGTGAATTTTTGTATGTACCTTTTATCATCCACGCGCTTGAGGATACTATCTATCCATCCGAAACACAGGGCTTCTTCAACGGCTTCAGGATACGGCACTGAACGTTTGCCGGAGTTCTTTTTGTAGAAGATCAGCCAGATAACGCTCTCTTTATCACCATTCTTTTCAAGCCAGCTTCGCCACGCTTTCCTGTCTGAAACATATAATGTCTTATTTTCCACGATCGATTTTTTCAGCTAAATTAAAATTTTTAAATTGACAGTTATTAACTTGCAACCTGCAACTTGTAACTTGCAACCTGAATGGATCTAATAAAAAATATTATGAAAAAAGTAGCTTTTCCCGGTCTTATTATGTTGACTGTCATTTCATTAAGTTTTTTCAGTTGCACGACAGATAAGGATTCTGAAATGGACAAATTAAAAAAGATTAACATTGATACCCTGACTTTTGTTCATTCGATGAAAGGCTGGGAATTATATAGCTGGCCGAATAGGGATGACTGTAATTATTCAATTTTAGTGGGCACCAACAGGATCAAATCCTACAGCGAGGTTACAACAAATATAATAATCGTTTCAGGAGAAGATTCGCTCAAAATGCTTCTGGATAAGTTTCCTGAAAACGAAAATATTTTCTGGAAAGGAAAAGGATGGCTCGAGAGGTGCTGGGGAGGAAATTATGGAAATCTTTCGCTGCCAGATAATAAGACGATTAACGAAATAAAAGAATACTGCTTGCAGAAAAAACTGATATTGAATATCAGCGAATAGTTCCGGAAGGTATTTCAAATTATAAGACTATGAAAATAAAAAGGATCACTTTTATCATCGGGCTGTTTTGTACTGTCCTGTCATCCTGCACATCAAATAAAGATTATCAGATTATTATATCACCCGGTGCTACCCCCTCGGAGGTTTTGGCGTCCCGTGAGATCCGGCGTTATATCTACCTGAGGACTGATATATTAATACCCATCATTCAGAGTGATATTCATTCGCGCCCAGCCAACAGCATAGTTGTGGCAGGAAAAGACCAGGGAATGCTTAAAGAATATGTAAATCTTGATGCTTCGGCATATTCAGATCTTCAGGAACAGGAGTTTGTCCTTAAATCTGTTCCGAATGGCAGCAGGATGACTCATTTCATTATCGGAGGAGGCGCTTCCGGAGTTCTTTATGGCGCATACCAGTTTGCAGAAAAGCTGGGTGTCCGGTATTATCTTCATGGTGATGTGATCCCTGACGAAAAACAAATCCTTGATATTCCTTCACTTGATGAGAAAGGCAGTCCGTTGTTTGATTTACGGGGAATACTGCCATTTCATGATTTTCCGGAAGGCCCTGACTGGTGGAACCTGGAAGAATATAAGGCGATCATAGGTCAACTGGTCCGGCTGAAAATGAATTTCGTGGGTTTTCATACCTATCCTGAGGTAGCAAATTATCCTTCAGGATATTGCCAGGCAGAGCCGCTTGTCTGGATAGGCCCGGAACAGGATGTTAAAAGCGACGGGTCTGTTACATCAGGATATCCTGTGCTGCATTTCAATACGAGGGATAATACATGGGGATATAACCCGATGAAAACATCTGAATTTCATTGCGGGGCAGCAGGACTTTTTGAGGAGGATTATTTCGGAGCAAGTTATATGATGAATGCCTCCCCATGGCCGCCTTCTGAAGAGGAAAATATTCGGGTTTTCAATGAAATGGGCAATTTACTGGCAGATGCATTTTCTTTTGCCAGGGAACTGGATATCAGGACCTGTATTGGCACTGAGACCAGTTTAACTGTTCCTTCAACTATTCAAAACAGGTTCAGGCAGGATAAAGGGATGTCAGGAGAAAACCTCGTCAGGGAAATGTACAAAGGAATGTTTACACGGATAACCAGATTACATTCCCTGGATTATTTCTGGCTGTGGACAAATGAAGTATGGACATGGAACGGGACTACTTCTCAGGAGGTAAGGAAAATTGAGGAGGACATGCTGCTGGCTTTGTCAGCGCTGAAAGAAGTCAATGCCCCTTTTACTCTTGCAACCTGCGGCTGGGTTCTTGGTCCCCCGGATGACCCGACAAGATTTGATAATAATCTTCCTAAAGACATCCCTTTCAGCTGTATAAACCGCGAAGTAGGCTTTTCACCGGTTGAACCTTCTTTTGCAAACCTGTCAGGAAGACCCAAATGGGCGATACCATGGATGGAGGATGATCCAGCCCTGATATCCCCTCAGCTCTGGGCAGGCAGGATGAGGAAAGATGCAGAGGATGCCCTGAAATATGGTTGTACAGGGCTTATGGGCATACACTGGAGAACAAAGATCCTGGGACCCAATGTGTCCGCACTGGCAGCTGCAGGATGGAATATCAAAGGTTCAGAGGATAAAGGCAGTGTTGAAGGTAATAGCAATATAGCAGAAAATAGTAGTGCTCCAGATAATAGTAGTGTTGGAAATAATAGCAGTGTTGCAGATAATAGTAGTGTGAGATATAATGGTAATGCCGCAGATACTGTCAGCTCGGGCTCAAAAAAAGGAGCCGGCGGGGCAGGAGGGAGGGATCTGCCGGTCAATGATTTTTACCAGGATTGGGCAAAATTCCAGTTTGGACCGGAAGCTTCAGACAGGATAGCCGGTATTTTTGTCTCAATCGATGGCGGCCCGATGTATAATAAAGCACAGGATGAAAGGAGACGTGCTAACTTATACAGATTCGCCGACTGGCAGGGAGGTCCGGGTGGGATACTGACAAATAAACAGCCCTGGGAAGTTGTCCGGAAAAACTATGCGTTTATTGATGAGCTCGAAAATATCCGGATGGAGATAACAGGCAAAGGAAACCTGGATCGGTTCGATTACTGGCTGAATACCTTCCGATATGCAAGATCAGCTGCCCATTTCGGATGTATTATGGGACAGGCAGACACTATTATCTCGACACTATCTGGAATATCTGACAGATCATTAAGAAAAGAAAAAATTAAAAATCAGGTTTTGCCATTAAGGATCCAGGCAACTATGACATGGGTAGAAATGATGAATTATCTTCTTCAGACCGTATCAACAACAGGGGAGATGGGGACCGTTGCCAACCTTGAACAGCATAACCTTGGATTGCTCAAGTGTCTCAATAAATATGACAGTCTGATAACCGATGCTACAGGACAACCTCTTCCTCCTGAAGCAGAGTTATCCATGAAATATTTCGGCCCGTTAAGGATAATTGTGCCTGCTATAAGGAATGTTCTTGAGGCAGATGAGGATTTCACCCTCCGAGTGATCCTCTTATCCGGGGAACCGATCAGGGAGGCATATTTATACTGGAAAAATCTCGGCGAAAAACAATATAATCAGATTCCCCTGACCCACGTAAACCGGGGAGTTTATAAACTGAATCTTACCAATAAAGTATTAAAGAACTCAGATTTTGAATATTATATCGAAGCGGTGTCAGCTTCTTCGGCGAAGGCCGTCTTCCCGGCAACCGCCCCCGAAATGAATCAGACGGTAGTTTCTATGTCCACAATTATTGAATAAGAGAAGTTTACTGTTTTTATTTCGAATTTCGGTATTTAGTTTTTCGATTTTAAATCCGGGATTAATATAATTAACAAAAGTTCCAGAACTAACTCTGTCTCATTTTAGCCAAAGTCTCTCAATCTCCTCGAGGGATTTCCCTTTAGTTTCGGGTACTTCTCTCCACACAAAGCCCAGCAGTACAAAACACATTATTCCATACAGCCAGAAAGAAAATCCATGGTGGAAGTGATCTGTGAGCCAGATATTTTCATCCAGCATCGGAAAGGTTTGAGATACCACCCAGTTAGCAGTCCATAAGAAAACAGTTGCAATTGATAAGGCTCTTCCCCTGATCCGGGTAGGGAAAATTTCTGAAATAATAACCCAGGTTACCGGACCAACTGATAATGCAAAACATGAGATATATCCAAGGATAAAGGCAAGGACCCAGAGTGCAGACTGCTGGAGGTATGCCGTCAGCCCGAGTATCAGCAGGAATATACCCATCCCCAGGGAACCGATCATCATAAGCGGTCTGCGTCCGAACCTGTCAACGGTAAGTATTGCAACAACTGTAAAACTCAGGTTAAAAAAGCCTACAATCACTGTCTGAAGCAGTGCTGTATTTGTCCCGGTACCCAGTTTCTTGAAAATTTCCGGAGCATAATAGAGAAAAACATTGATTCCTGTAACCTGCTGGAGGATAGCAAGAATAATACCTATAATGAGGACCACCCTGAATTTACCCTTGAATAGTGCCCTTAATGACCTGCTTTCAGGAATCTCAGTTCCCCGGATCTCTTTGAGCTCTTTTTCAGCAAATTCTGGCCCCCCGATTTTTACCAGGACCTGGCGCGATCTTTCAGCCTGATTGTTTTTTGCCAGCCAGCGTGGACTCTCGGGGATAAAAAACAGGAATGCCAGGAATAACAATGCAGGAATTGTCTCGGATCCAAACATCCACCGCCACCCTGACTGCATATTCCAGGTTTCATTTCCCCGGGCAGCTATGTAATAATTGACAAAATAAACTACAAGCATTCCGGTGACAATGGCAAATTGATTATAAGAAACCAATCTGCCACGCATATGGGTTGGAGCAATCTCAGCAATATATATTGGTGATAGCATCGAAGCGATTCCAACGCCTATCCCTCCAATAATCCGGTAAATTACAAGTCCTGTTGTATTCTCTGCAATTGCACAGCCTGCTCCGGTTAAGGCAAAAAGGACGGCTGAAAGAATTAACATTTTTTTTCGTCCGAAGCGGTCGCTCAGGAAACCAGCTGCTGCACATCCGGCAATGCATCCCACGAGGGCAGATGATGCAACCCATCCCATCATAGTCGAATTAAGGTCAAAATAGTCGCGAACGAATCCTATCGCTCCTGAGATTACAGCTGTATCGTATCCGAATAACAATCCTCCAAGGGTTGCAACTATTGTAATGAAAGTAACGTAGGTGGTATTATGCCTGGATTGGTTCATTGCCTGTGCCTGAGAGATATTATATTTTAATGTAAATCTAGAAATAAAATAATTCAGGAATTTTTGTAATTTGGATCATTCTTTGCAAGAAGAATATTCATGATTGCAATTTTACTTCTCATATTTGCTTTAAATTCTGAATCTGCCGGTTCTCAGACTGTTCAAATATCTGTAAATGAATTATTTGCGTTTTATAATTCCGATATTGACAAAGTGAAGACGTTAATGGCTGCAAAAGGATTCAGGATCAGTTATGATGGTGACAGATTTGGCAAGGTACAGTTCTATCAATGGTATCATGGCAGGACCTCCCACAATGCGGATGCTTTTATTCAGAAATATGTTTTACCTGAAACTGAAAATTACAACTGGTTCGATGATTGCCTTGAATATATTGTTTACAGTGCGGATGAATTCAGTAATGTAAAAAGGCAATGCGAAGGACTCAAAATGAAGCTTCTGGATTCAGGTCAGAAGGAGTTTACCTATGAAGATTCATATGTTCGGGACCCGGGATTATTCAGCATATACCAGAATGATAAATACTGGCTCCATCTTAATGCAGTCCAGGAGTCGGATAAAATGGTATATAAGATTCTTCTTAGGAAAAGACCATCAATATAAACTGAATTCTGAGTGATGATTGCTGAGTGATGAGTGCAGAGAGCTAAGGGTCGAGAGCGGAGGGCGAATAGCGAAGAGTGAACTTTAATAATACATATCGTAACTAATTACCCAACTTATAATTTTTATCCCATGAAGTTTAACAGTTGCAATAGCTGTAGGCCGAAGTGGCTGGTTTTAATGATTGCTGTTTTATTGTTCTACGTGACCGGCATCGAG